>NZ_JACJEI010000070.1:0-1829 GCF_014163985.1 Pseudoalteromonas sp. SR41-4
TGTTAGGGTTAAGAGTCAGCGGGGTTTAAAAACTCATTGCTAATTCCATTTCCTGCAGGTTGTAAATTTATCGTAGGAGGATGGCTGGCCACGGCTAAAAGGTTAAAGGTACTAAGTGGTAGGTAAGTGCCTAGGAACTCGTTGGTCGAAGCGTGGCTTTTGTTTTCTCTTTATCTTCTCTTTGTGCAAATAGTGTTTATAATTTTGCCGAAGCCCGTAGCCCGAAACCCGAAGCCCGAAGGCCGAAGCCCGAAGCCCTAACTCATTCACTCCCTATAAAGCTTTGTGCTGTTAGATTGAAACTGATTAAATTAAATATTAAATAAAGGACTAACTATGAAAGCTGTTATCCCTGTTGCTGGACTTGGTACGCGCATGTTGCCAATGACTAAAGCAATCCCTAAAGAAATGCTACCTTTAGTTGATAAGCCACTTATTCAATATATTGTTAATGAGTGTGTTGCGGCCGGTATTAAAGAAATTGTGCTTGTAACCCACAGCTCTAAAAATGCGATTGAAAACCATTTTGATACTAGCTTTGAGCTTGAAGCGACACTTGAGAAGCGCGTAAAGCGTAAGTTACTTGATGAAGTGCGCTCTATTTGCCCGCCTGATGTAACTATTTTGCACGTACGCCAAGGTGAAGCTAAAGGTTTGGGGCATGCTGTATTATGTGCAAAACCAATCATTGGTGATAATGATTTTGTGGTTTTACTGCCTGATGTAATACTTGATGCATATACTGCAGATCAAAAAACTGAAAATTTAGCGGCAATGATAACGCGTTTCAAAGCGGTATCTGCAAGCCAGATTATGCTTGAGCCTGTACCTGAGCAAGATGTCTGCAAGTACGGCATTGCTGATATAAATGGCGCTGTAATTACTGCGGGTGAAAGTGCAAAAATAAAAACTATGGTTGAAAAACCAAGTGCTGAAGATGCACCATCAAACCTTGCTGTAGTTGGCCGCTATGTGCTGTCAAAAACTATTTGGCAATTACTTGATAAAACTCCGGTTGGCGCAGGGGGGGAAATTCAATTAACTGACGCTATTGATATGTTGATGAAAATTGAAACGGTTGAGGCATTCCATATGAGTGGCCGAGCTCATGACTGTGGTGATAAATTAGGTTATTTAAAAGCAATTGTTGAATACAGCATGCGTGATGAAAATTTAGGCGTTGACTTTACAAGCTTTGTTACAGAGTTAGTTAATCCTAAAAAACCAAACCATTTAAAAGCTGTGTGAGATTTAGGTTTTAGGGGCTAGGAAGACAAAGGTTCTAGGTGTTAGGTTTTAGGTTTTAGGTGTTAGGTTTTGGTAAAGATTAAACTGTTGTGATTCAATGAAACCAAGCACAGTGTTAGGGTTAAGAGTAGGCGGGGCTTGATGCCGCGCGGTTTATAAAACTCATGGCTAAAGCCATTTCCTACAGGGTTTAAATTTATCGTAGGAGCCGGCTTCAGCCGCGAAAGATTTTAAAGGTTCTAGGGAAGTGGCTAGGTGTTAGGCTTAACTTTACTTTCTCGGTGTAGCGCGAAGCGCCTCGGTGCTCTCGGTGGTAAAAATTGTTTAATTGATTTATTCACAAATATATTAATGAACACGCGTCAGCAAGCTTAACGCCTACAGTGTTAAATTGTATTCAGGTGTTTAATTACGTGTAGGCGAGTGGCTTGCCACCGCGAAAATGTTAAAGGTGTTAGGTGTTAGGTGTTAGGTGTTAGGTGTTAGGTAGAGATTAAACCAAGCACAGTGTTAGGGTTAAGAGTCGGCGGGGTTTAAAAACTCATGGCTAAAGCCATTTCCTACAGGGTGTAAATTTATCG
>NZ_JACJEI010000071.1:0-1684 GCF_014163985.1 Pseudoalteromonas sp. SR41-4
AGTGTGATTACCAAGGGATTATGTCGGTCTAATTACCGAGCGACTTTGTCGTAAATAGCATATCAGCCAGTTGCTAAACTGGCTACCTTTTATGCCGATTCAGCCAGAGCATTAGATTTTTCGACTCGCAATGCGGTGGTATTCATATTGTTTCTTAGCCACATGCTGCGCACACCGCCCGCGCTAATATCAACACCAAGGGCTTCACTGAGCTTTATCGCGACTTTCTGCTGACCAAGGTGAGGGTGTTCAATTGAGAATTGCACAACGGCGTCTTCTATCGCCTTATCCACACAGTTTTTGTGCCGTAGATTAGGTGTTTCTTGGCGTTTTAATGCTTCAGGGCCACCTCGCTTAACTAGTCTTAAGTGCCGATGAATAGTGTCTCGTGATACGCCACTTTGGCGTGATGCAGCGCTGACGCTTCCGAGTTTTTCGATTAACGCTAATACTTCAAGTTTCTTCTGTACTGCCAAGTCTTCTGATGCCAGTTTGCTTGGTTCATTAACTTCCGAGATCTTGAGTTTGCGACCAGCGAAGTGAGCGGTAAACCCTTTTTTACTCGTGTTCCTTATCTCGATTTTCTGATTGGCAATGGAGTGCTTGAGCGGTGAATCTATTAGGTAGAACTTATTGCCATAACTGAAGGTATGGTCGTTACGTATTTTACGATGGTCTTTAATGACGCAGATATCATCAAGGTTGATGTGTTTCGACAGAGGCGTAAATTCAGGTGCTTGCTTTGATTTTACTTGAACTTTCGACTGCCAGAACTGCGGAATGAAGACATGCTTAAGGTAGGCATTGGCAGCGGCAATATCGTTAATATTGTTCAACCTAAGCTCGGGAACAAGGCGGTCTTGGAAGGTATCGAATGCTCGCTCAATACGGCCTTTGCCTTGGGGTGAATTGGCAAAGATGATTTCAATGCCCAGCTCCTCACAAGCCCTCTGCATCTGTGAGAAGTTGCAGCGTTTAGGGCCGCCGAAGATACCGGCTCTGTCCACATAAAGCGTTTTAAACACACCTTTCGTTTCGATACATTCTCTCATGACTTTCAGGCATCCAACGGTGGTCTCTGACGGGAAGAATTCAGCATATACTTCACTGGTCGCATCATCAATCATGGCAATTAAACAGTGCTTTTTATCCCCAAACCAGCGATGTGGACTGCCATCCATTTGCATCATTAGACCCGGTGCTTCCATGCGCTCTCTGCGCTTTCGAACATTGCTACGTCTTCGTTTGGCTCGTTTAACGTGATGAATATCATGTGCCCAACCGCGTAGGGTTTCACGCTTAATAACAATGTTCTCATTCGTAGCTAATTGTTCAGCCAAGTGCAACAGATTCAAATCGTAATATTTTTCCTGAATCAATTTTTGAACCACTTTTTTTATTGATACCGGCGTTTTGTTGGGTGGGGCTTTGCCACTGTTACCATGAACAGCGAATTGAATACCGACTTGCTGATATTGCTTTACGTAGCGTTCAATAGTGCGTCGAGACTTACTGAGTAACTTAGCAGCATTGGCAATTGTTATCCTGCCTTCAACCACTTTAGCTATGATGTCAACGGTGAGTTGAGCTTTAGAATCCATCACAATCATCCTCAACATGCCTTCTAGTATTCCAAAAACAAAACACTAACAGACACGTAAAAAAGTGACCGACAAATTCCCTT
>NZ_JACJEI010000072.1:0-1609 GCF_014163985.1 Pseudoalteromonas sp. SR41-4
TAATCGGGTAGCCGGAGGTCTCTAACCTCCAGCCCCCACACCACCCATCATGCGGGTCCGCAATGGGCGGTTCATCTCCCGTAGTGAATATTGATCCAAATATCTCTTAATGACGCTAAACCTTGTGACGCTAGATAGTCATTGCCTATCGCAATGTTAATTCCTTTTGTTTTTGAGCTTCTACAAGGACCTTTACTGGTGATACCACATGCAATGGCGAGTCGTTCGCTAACACCCAATTTCATTAAACTGCGTACTTTGGTGCGAGGTTTACGCCATTGCCGCCAGTAGCACATTCTTATCCTACGGCGGATCCAGTGATCTAAATCCACCGTTAGCTGATAAGCGTTGGCTATTAGGTAGTAGTGTCCCCAGCCGCGCAAATACTGTGTGAGTTTATGAATTTGTAGGGTCATTGAGATCCCCCAGTTGCGGTTAGTGAGCTCCCTGACATTTGCTTTAAATTTCTTTAGCGCCTGTTCGTGGATCTGCACTTGACCGTAGCGGAAGGTAAACCCGAGAAATTTCGAGCCTGATACTGGACCGACCCGACTTTTCGATTCATTCACTTTGAGTTTTAATCGCTTAGTGATGAACGCAGTAATTTCCCGTTGGATTATTAGTCCTTCGCTTTTCGTTTTTACTAAAATGATTATGTCATCAGCGTAACGGGCAAACTTAAGGTGTTTGTAGGCTAGCTTCTTATCTAATTCATCGAGTAAAATATTGGAAAGTAAAGGGGATAATGGCCCACCTTGAGGGACTCCTTTGGTTGACTCAAACCACAGACCTGTTTCGCACTCTGCTACTCCCGCTCGTAGGTATTTACCGAGTAGGCGCATGAGTGCTTTGTCTTTGATTTTACGACCAACACGATTCATTAGCATGTCATGGTTTACTTCATCAAAGAACTTAGACAAGTCGATATCAACCGCTGTTTTATAACCTTGTTTAACACAAAATTGAACATGGTTCACTGCTTGACTGGCTCTTTTATGAGGACGATAACCATAACTATGTGGTGAAAATTTAGGCTCAAAGTAAGGGCTGATCACTTGAGCAATGGCTTGTTGGATCACTCTGTCGATAACAGAAGGGATCCCAAGCATTCGCTCACCGCCATCGGGTTTGGGTATCATCACGCGTTTGACTGGCAAGGGTTGATAAGTGCCGTTAAGTAATTGTTGTTTAATACCCAGCCAATGTAACTTAGCGAAGTGATTAAACTCTTCAATACTCATATTATCAATATCCGCAGCCCCTTTATTGCGCTTAACATGTTGCCATGCTGCACCAATATTGTGGTTGCTTAGTATCCTTGCCATCAGGTCATGATCTGTTTGGTTATATTCATTCGAGGTATTATTCACAGTCGAACGCTGTTCATCACTATCGCAACACGGTGATCTATGTGAATTCAAGTTCATTTGTAGTATCTCCTCTGGTTAAGATGTTCAGGCCTTCACCGTGTCCCCTCCATTACGATGGGCGTTTGGCTACTATGCCGTCTGCTGACTTCTGATAAATCACTCTAGCGATTACTCGATAAAGCGCGTCTAAACTAACGCTTGTTTACTGCTATTTCGCTCGCTGTAGGTCGCAGCAACCA
>NZ_JACJEI010000073.1:0-1587 GCF_014163985.1 Pseudoalteromonas sp. SR41-4
TTGGTGTTGGTTACCTCTAATGTAAATGGCGTTAAACTGGCGCTATCTGTGCCATCGTTAACACTGATAGTAATAGCCGCGTAGCTGCCCACATCCTCGTTCTGTGGCGTGCCCGCTAATTCGCCCGTACTGGTGTCAAAGCTTGCCCAGCTTGGCTTATTAATGATGCTGAAACTGAGGCTATCACCATCAATATCACGCACTGATGGCGTAAACTGATACTGACTGTCTTCGCTTACCGTGGTGTTCGGTGTACCACTGATTGTCGGTGCATCGTTAACGTTTTTAACTGTGAGATTAAAGCTACTCAGTGCTGTAGTAATCGCGCCGTCTGATACTGAAATAATAATGTTGTTATTTACGCCGACATCATCATTACTTGGCGTACCTGACAACTGCCCAGTGCTGCTATCAAAGTTTGCCCAGCTCGGCTTGTTGCTAATACTAAAGGTTAAGCTGTCGCCATCAATATCGCTGGCTGTTGGGGTAAAGCTATAAGGCGTATCTTGATCAACATTTAATGCAGGAACACCACCAATCGTTGGTGCGTCATTGACGTTGATCACCGTTAAGTTAAATGCCGGTAAGCTCACCGTATCCATGCCATCGCTGACACTGATCACAATATTACTGTACACACCCACATCGCTGTTACCAGCGGTACCACTGAGCAACCCTGTACTGCTATCAAAACTCAACCAACTTGGTTTATTACTGATGCTAAAGGTTAAGTTATCGCCCTCGGTGTCAGTTGCCGTTGGCGCAAAACTATAAGCGATTTTCTCACTCACTGACACAGTCGGTGAACCGCTGATCACTGGCACATCATTAACACTGCTCACGGTCACTGTGATCACCGCTGGTGCTGAATCCACGCTACCATCGTTAGCAACAAAGCTGAAGCTATCGGTGCCAAAGAAGTCACTCTCACCTTGGTATATTGCTTGCGAGCCAGTCAATGTAACACGGCCATTTTGTGGCTGACTGCTTATTTGATACGTTAAGGTATCGCCTTCGATATCGCTGGCGGTAAGGTTGATAGTCAGTGGCGTATCTTCATTTACTGACACCGCTGCAGCGCTGGCAACAGGGGCATCATTTACAGCATTAACGGTTAAGTTAACACTAACAGGAGCTGAATCTAACGCACCATCATTGGCTACAAACGTGAAACTATCACTGCCGTTATAATCTGCCGCAGCTGAATACAACCAACTATCACTGCTTTGTTGAACTAGCGTTCCGTGTGCGACATCAGTATCAATGCGATAAGTTAAGCTGTCATTTTCGATGTCTGTCGCAAGCAATGTGATCAATAAGCTTGCATCTTCATCAAGGCTAAGGGTTTGCGTTTGTGCCACTGGCGCATCATTGACTGGGCTCACGGTCATGGTGACAGTAGCAAGGTTAGATATCGCGCCATTGCTGTCTTTAACTGTGTAAGTAAAGCTGTCGTCACCATAGTAATCTGCATTGGCGGTGTAAATGATTGCCCCCGTTGCGGTTACTTGAGTTTGCCCATTGCTTGGTGCACTGACAACCGTCACACTGCTCACATCTAAGCTGTCGCCGATATCAACATCACTG
>NZ_JACJEI010000074.1:0-1363 GCF_014163985.1 Pseudoalteromonas sp. SR41-4
TCGCTTATATGGACTCCTCCTATTGCACAAGCCTTTTTACATTAAAATGATGTGATTGCGTGCTTATATACGGGCTCTAATGAGGCGCTACCTCGGCCACTTTGATGTTTTCGCGCCCTTGTGCCTTATCTGCTACACGGTATCTTCGTACACTAGCGATTTTTCAGGCTCTCAAGGGTGGGTCTCACCACTTAATGCTCTATCTTGGCTTGTTCAATTCTTTTGTTTACTGACTTTTTATTTTTACGCGGTTAATAATCTTGCTTCATAACTCGTTCCATTTTTGAGTAAGGCGTAGGCTGTTCGCATTGTTTTGTTTGCTAATGCAATAGCGGCGCACTTGACACCTTTTCTTATTAGAAGGTTTTTTATCCATCGTTCTTTTTCTGTCGTGGCTTCTCTGTTTTTTAATTTACTCACTACTGAGCGAGCGCCTAAAAATAGGTTTCGTCTTAATGCACCACCTCGTCTTTTGGGTATGCGCCCTATCTTTGCTTTGCCACCTGTCGAATGCTGTAATGGTGTCACTCCTGCACACGCCGCAGCACTTCTTCCATCGTTAAACTGTGTCGTGTTACCTAAAAAAGACAGGACCTCGATAGCCGTGATTGGGCCGACTCCTTCGAGAGCCATTAAGCGTTGACAGCCATCATTTTGTTTTGCAATACGCTCTATTTGTTTTTGCAGCTCTACCTTATTGTCACACTGCTGTTTATAAAGTGAATAGCTGAGCGCGAGAGCATGCTTTAGTTCTAGCGGCAGTGTGTTTTCTGCATCTTCTAAAATATCGGGTATGGCTGCTTTAAATGCGGCCTCACTTTGGTTAATCACAATACCAAACTCAAGGAGTAGCCCGCGTATTTGGTTTGATAACTGAATTTTTTGTTTATCTGCTAACGCTCTTACTTTGCTAAGTGACTGTAAAGCCTGCTCTTCAATGGTAAGAATTTTACACGAACGAACATTCGGGACTCGACTGGCAACGGCTATTGCGATTGCATCGTTCGCATCTGTTTTTTGCCCCTGTCTAAATGCTTTCACGAACAAAGGGTCAAGGAGTATTACATCATGACCAAAGGACTGCGCAGTGCGCGCAAAATGCTGGGCGCTTGCGCATGCCTCCATAGCAACAACCGACGGTTTTGCTTGAACTAATAACTCAAGCAGCGTTTGACGGTTAACTGATTTATTGGACATCAGTTTGTTGCCTTTAAACTGCGCCGCTTGGAAAGTATTTTTTGCTAAATCAATAGCAACTAAATTACAATGTGCCATGTATGGACTCCTAATTTGGTAAAAGATTCTCTGCAGTTTCTTTATACCGTACTCTCCCGTTAATGGGGAGGAGTCCATACATCTGCTA
>NZ_JACJEI010000075.1:0-1254 GCF_014163985.1 Pseudoalteromonas sp. SR41-4
ATTACTTGGCGTACCTGACAACTGCCCAGTGCTGCTATCAAAGTTTGCCCAGCTCGGCTTGTTGCTAATACTAAAGGTTAAGCTGTCGCCATCAATATCGCTGGCTGTTGGGGTAAAGCTATAAGACGTATCTTGATCAACATTTAATGCAGGAACACCACCAATTGTTGGTGCGTCATTGACGTTGATCACCGTTAAGTTAAATGCCGGCAAGCTCGCCGTACCCATGCCATCGCTGACACTGATCACAATATTACTGTACACACCCACATCGCTGTTACCAGCGGTACCACTGAGCAACCCGGTACTGCTATCAAAACCCAACCAACTTGGTTTATTACTGATGCTAAAGGTTAAATTATCACCCTCGGTGTCAGTTGCCGTTGGCGCAAAACTATAAACGATTTTTTCACTCACTGACACAGTCGGTGAACCGCTGATCACTGGCACATCATTAACACTGCTCACGGTCACTGTGATCACCGCAGGTGCTGAATCTACGTTGCCATCGTGAGCAACAAAGCTAAAGCTATCGGTGCCAAAGAAGTCACTCTCGCCTTGGTATACTGCTTGCGATCCAGTCAATGTAACACGGCCATTTTGTGGCTGACTGCTGATTTGATACGTTAAGGTATCGCCTTCGATATCGCTGGCGGCAAGGTTGATCGTCAGTGGCGTATCTTCATTTACTGACACCGCCTCTGCACTGGCAACTGGGGCATCATTTACAGCATTAACGGTTAAGTTAACACTAACAGGAGCTGAATCTAACGCACCATCATTGGCTACAAACGTGAAACTATCACTGCCGTTATAATCTGCCGCAGGTGTATACAACCAACTATCACTGCTTTGTTGAACTAGCGTTCCGTGTGCAACATCAGTATCGATACGATAAGTTAAGCTGTCATTTTCGATGTCTGTCGCAAGCAATGTGATCAATAAGCTTGCATCTTCATCAAGGTTAAGGGTTTGCGTTTGTGCCACCGGCGCATCATTGACTGGGTTTACAGTCATGGTGACAGTAGCAAGGTTAGATATCGCGCCATTGCTGTCTTTAACTGTGTAAGTAAAGCTGTCGTCACCATAGTAATCTGCATTGGCGGTGTAAATGATTGCCCCCGTTGCTGTTACTTGAGTTTGCCCATTGCTTGGTGCACTGACAACCGTCACACTGCTCACATCTAAGCTGTCGCCGATATCAACATCACTGTCGTTACCCAATACGTTGACTTCAAATGAACCTTCTTCTTG
>NZ_JACJEI010000076.1:0-1245 GCF_014163985.1 Pseudoalteromonas sp. SR41-4
GATGGCCGGATCAATGCTGTAGAAGATGGCAGTGTATTGATCACCGGCTCTGGCGCAGAAGCCAATGCCAGTGTCAGTGTGATTATCAGCGATGGCGCGAATAACCAATCGCGTACTGTGACGGCCGATGGCTCTGGGGCATGGACTATCAGTGGTAGTGAGTTTGATGTCAGCAGCTTTAATAACGGCACACTCACCGTCAGCGCCACACAAAGTGATGCGGCGGGTAACACCTCCAGTGCAACCAGCACCTCAGTGATTTTAGATAACGCAGCACCGAATGCCTTGACGATTGCCACCCCGATTGAGGTTGATGGCCGGATCAATGCTGTAGAAGATGGCAGTGTATTGATCACCGGCTCTGGCGCAGAAGCCAATGCCAGTGTCAGTGTGACTATCAGCGATGGTTCGAATAACCAATCGCGTACTGTGACGGCTGATGGCGCAGGTACATGGACTATCAGTGGTAGTGAGTTTGATGTCAGCAGCTTTAACGATGGCACGCTCACCATCAGCGCCACACAATCGGATACAGCGGGCAATACTTCAAGTGCAGCCAGCACCTCAGTGATTTTAGATAACGCAGCACCGAATGCCTTGACTATAACGACTCCGATTGAGGTTGATGGCCGGATCAATGCTGTAGAAGATGGCAGTGTATTGATCACCGGCTCCGGGGCAGAAGCCAATGCCAGTGTCAGTGTGACCATCAGCGATGGTTCGAATAACTTATCACGGACTGTGACGGCCGATGGCTCTGGGGCATGGACTATCAGTGGTAGCGAGTTTGATGTCAGCAGCTTTAATAATGGCACGCTCACCGTCAGCGCCACACAAAGTGATGCGGCGGGTAACACCTCCAGTGCAGCCAGCACCTCAGTGATTTTAGATAACGCAGCACCGAATGCCTTGACGATAAGCACCCCGATTGAGGTTGATGGCCGGATCAATGCTGTAGAAGATGGCAGTGTATTGATCACCGGCTCTGGCGCAGAAGCTAATGCCAGTGTCAGTGTGACTATCAGCGATGGCGCGAATAACCAATCGCGCACCGTGACGGCCGATGGCGCAGGTACATGGACTATCAGTGGTAGTGAGTTTGATGTCAGCAGCTTTAATAATGGCACGCTCACCGTCAGCGCCACACAAAGTGATGCGGCGGGTAACACCTCCAGTGCAGCCAGCACCGCGGTGATTTTAGATAACGCAGCACCGAATGCCTTGACCATAACGACCCCGATTGAG
>NZ_JACJEI010000077.1:0-1125 GCF_014163985.1 Pseudoalteromonas sp. SR41-4
GAAAACATCAAAGTGGCCGAGGTAGCGCCTCATTAGAGCCCGTATATAAGCACGCAATCACATCATTTTAATGTAAAAAGGCTTGTGCAATAGGAGGAGTCCATATAAGCGATTTTATATCGCGATTTTTCGAGGTACAACATGGGGAAACCAAATTACTCAGGTCTGCCTTTATTGCGCTTACCTAATAAATACGCGTCGCGAAACTTCATAAAATGCTGTTCAAGCTTAGTTGCTGCATCAACCTCCCCAGCTAGTGCTAAAACCATAATGGCCACTTCAGCGGTGCCAAGTTGGTGTGCGTGAGGGGCTACACGTAAGCGATAATCTGACAGTTTTTCTGCGGTAATTGAGAGGACTGGCAACTCGTCTAAATACGGGCTTTTGCGGATCATTTTTTTCGCTTCACGCCATGTGCCATCTAAAAAGATAAACAAGGGACGTTTATTAGACTGGTGTTGTACATCAGTAATAACGCGTGCGGTATCTTCAACATCTGTAGCAGGAAAGATCACCATAGGTTGATATTGCGGGTCATTTAATAAGGCTAATAGTTTATCGTCAGGATCAGTCCTGTCCCAACGAAAAGCATGATTATCAGGAATAATTTCAGCAATTAATCGCCCTGTATTAGAGGGTTTAAAACTCTCGTTGTGATACATAAGTAAGCATACCGCCGCCTTACTATCAGCCGGCTCCACACCGTCACAAATACAGTAATGTTTCGCGATTAAGCATCGTTCACAGCGATCCATTTTACCGCCACGGGCATTAAACTCACGACGAGACTCACTAATTTGTTGAGCGCGTAAAACCAGTACTGAATTACTTGAGGTATTAGTCACTACGATTACCTATAAATTGATCGGCGCGTATTGTAGCTAAAATCAAAATGAATTGATATCTGCTATCAAAACGTTGCCCCTCTGTTTTAAGCGCCAAGTAAAAGTACTTACTAACTCAGGGCAAGAGCATGAAAAAAGTCTATGATTTCAATACGTTTTCAAGGTAATCTGTACTGCGCATAGCTTTTTTCTGTTTTGCGGGCATGCCTTTATTAAAGCTTGTTTCTGCTTTTAGCTGATTAAATGCGATGTGTCTCAGCCCCGCAAATACAGGTGCTGC
>NZ_JACJEI010000078.1:0-1063 GCF_014163985.1 Pseudoalteromonas sp. SR41-4
GCGTCTCATAACCTGTTTGTGAATATACGCGGGGTAAACCCGCGCCTACGTATTGGTAGCAACGAGTTTACCTCGCGACTGTTTTTACATTTACACAGACAAACTATTTAACCACCGAGCCCACCGAGGCGCTTTGCTACACCGAGAAGACAAAAGTAAAGTTAATCACTATTACCTATTGGTTTTTCTTCTGTGAGCTCGGTGCTCTCTGTGGTGAATAAATCACTAAAAGACTTTTGCACAAAGAGAAGTGAATGAGAAGAACAAATGCCACGGGCTTCGAGCGACGAGCTTCGAATACACCCTAGCACCTAGTCACTTCCTAAAACCTAGTCCCTATTTTTAAATTATTTCTCTAATGCGCGGCGTCTCATAACCTGTTTGTGAATATACGCGGGGTAAACCCGCGCCTACGTATTGGTAGCAACGAGTTTACCTCGCGACTGTTTTTACATTTACACAGACACACTATTTAACCACCGAGCCCACCGAGGCGCTTTGCTACACCGAGAAGACAAAAGTAAAGTTAATCACTATTACCTATTGGTTTTTCTTCTGTGGGCTCGGTGCTCTCTGTGGTGAATAAATCACTAAAAGACTTTTGCACAAAGAGAAGTGAATGAGAAGAACAAATGCCACGGGCTTCGATCGACGAGCTTCGAATACACCCTAGCACCTAGTCACTTCCTAAAACCTAGAACCTATTTTTAAATTACTTATCTAATGCACCGCGTCTCATAACCTGTTTGTGAATATACGCGGGGTAAACCCGCGCCTACGTATTGGTAGCAACGAGTTTACCTCGCGACTGTTTTTACATTTACACAGACAAACTATTTAACCACCGAGCCCACCGAGGCGCTTTGCTACACCGAGAAGACAAAAGTAAAGTTAATCACTATTACCTATTGGTTTTTCTTCTGTGAGCTCGGTGCTCTCTGTGGTGAATAAATCACTAAAAGACTTTTGCACAAAGAGAAGTGAATGAGAAGAACAAATGCCACGGGCTTCGAGCGACGAGCTTCGAATACACCCTAGCACCTAGTCACTTCCTAAAACCTAG
>NZ_JACJEI010000079.1:0-1060 GCF_014163985.1 Pseudoalteromonas sp. SR41-4
CAAGGTTTAGCGTCATTAAGAGATATTTGGATCAATATTCACTACGGGAGATGAACCGCCCATTGCGGACCCGCATGATGGGTGGTGTGGGGGCTGGAGGTTAGAGACCTCCGGCTACCCGATTAGCTGACACTCTCAGCTAGCCTAACGTCAGCATCATATGAAATAGTAAAAATAAAATCGTCTAAACAAGGAATACTAACCTCTTTAACAATTTGAATTGAATCCGTTAGGTATTCGTAAAATTTCCAACTTAGTGTTGGATTCCAATACTCATTAATCAGGTTCTTTGCACAATCGTTTGCATTTAGTTTCAACTCAACTCTATGTGTGATTGCAAAGGGGCACTTGTGAGGGTTATTTGGAATCACTTCATACAGCTTAATATTGGACAGTCGCACATTTTGCTTTAACAAATAATGGACTGCAAACTCATCACTATCCGTCACATACAACGCGTTGGTTCTTCCAGTCACACCTTGAGGTCTAGACTTGTCCATTTCCTGTGATGTATTTACATAGAACTGATTCTGCCGCGTTGAATTTATAGTTTGCCCAGAAGTTAACTGGTTAGTGGTTGCATGATAATACGTCATAACCTCTCATTCTTGTTATGCAAGAGTGCCAAGTTTATAGCTCTCTTTTGATAAGATTGTAAATGAAAATACTTCATTACCAATGATTTTTAATCCATTAAAAAGAAAGATTTTCACACTGCCATTATTTTTCCATTCGATAGACTGTGGATTATTTTCACCCTGAGCATTAACTATTTGATAGATTGATTGTTCTTGATTTTTTAGAACACACATATAACTTTTAATGCCTTGTTCCGTTTTTATAGAAATATTTTGAATATTCATATTACACCTAGGTTAATGAAGCACTGACAGCTAACAGCTTATTCAAAGGATCTAAACCCACAAGTTGCAGACAGAAAATCCTTTGAGTTTTTTAATACTTTCAGTCTAACTCTGTATCTAAATGTAAATCAAGGGATTTATATTTGTTGTTTTTTTGTTGTTGTAAAATACAAGAAATAATCCCGCGAGTTGTTGAA
>NZ_JACJEI010000007.1:0-65175 GCF_014163985.1 Pseudoalteromonas sp. SR41-4
AACCTAGAACCTAGAACCTAGAACCTAGAACCTAGAACCTAGAACCTAATTTATAAAAGGCACTTTTTTGCAACGCATTTATATTAGTTTATTCACAGTCGTTTTATTGCTCACTTTAGTGGGTCAAGCGGTTGCGTCTGTAACTATGAGTTGTGATATGCCACACATGAGTCAACCGCAAGCAACTATGGCTGATAGTAGTGATATGCATCACGACATGTCTGCGGGTATGATGAACATGGATTGTTGTGACGATGACGCAATCGCTAATCAAGAGTGTGGTTGTCCAATGAGCGCCTGCAGTACCCACTCAATGTTAAACATGAGTGTGTTAGTTACCGTTATACTGACGACGTCTGAAAAAGTACAACTTTATATCCCGCAAAATCAACATCGTATAGCCAGTTCACTGTATCGCCCTCCTATGCCTGCTTAATTGCAGGATAGGTGCGTCTAAAATTTACCTAAATCACCTTTTCTGCCCCTAAATTTAGTTGTCTTTTAATTTTAGTGGAGTAAGTGATGAATCACTTCGCAGTATTTAAAGTCAGTTTTTTAGCGCTTATGCTAACAACTGCAATTCCAGCACACAGTAATGAATTAAGCCTTGATGAAGCGCTCAGCTATGCACTTGATAATGAGCCATGGCTAACCGCCAGCAAATATCAACAAGCTGCTATACAAGCACAAAGTTTAGCGGCAGGCACACTGCCGGATCCAGTATTAACGGTTGGCTTAATGAATTTACCCACCGACGGTTTTGCTTTTGACCAAGAAGGCATGACCCAATTAAAAGTTGGCGTGAGCCAAATGTTTAGCCGTGGCGATAGCTTAGCGCTTAAGCAGCATGCGTTAGCGCAGTCAGCGCAGCAATATCCTTGGCTACGAGCCGACAGACTCGCTCAAGTAAAAACCATTGTTATTGAATCTTGGCTCAATGCATATCGTGCCCAGCAAAGTATTGCGTTAATTGAGCAAGATAAAGCATTGTTCTCGCAACTTATTGATATTACTGAATCGAGTTATGCCAGCTCAGTAGGTAACACCCGCCAACAAGATATTATTCGAGCGCAGCTAGAGTTAACCCGCCTTGAAGATAAATTAGTGATGTTAGAGCAGCAGTTCGAAAGCGCGAAAAAGCGTTTATCGCAATGGTTACCAATCAACATGTTAACTCAGCCTGTCAGCGCAAAACGTCATGATATAGCGCCTTTAGTTGATTTTGCGCAGCTTGAATTTGCACAGTTGATGCCATTATTAATGGCGCATCCAGCGATTATCGCGCTTGATAAAACAGTAGCGGCTAAACAAACAGAAGTTGAGGTGGCAAAACAAGGCTATAAACCGCAGTTTGGGGTAAATATGGGCTATGGTTATCGTGATGATACGCCAATGGGGGATTCCCGAGCGGATCTGTTTTCAGTTGGTGTGAGTGTTGATTTACCACTATTTACTGATAACCGCCAAGACCAACAAGTTAATGCGGCGATTGCTATGGCTGAGGCGGTGAAAACTCAAAAACTAATTGCATTACAAAAGCTACAAGGTATGTATTTTAAAGAGTTTAGTCAGTTGCCCCAATTAGCAAAGCGTGATGCACTTTATCAAACTAAATTATTGCCACAAATGGCAGAGCAAGCACAAGCTACATTAAATGCTTATACCCGTGATGATGGTGACTTTTCAGAAGTAATGCGCGCCCGTATCAGCGAACTGAATGCCAAAATTGATGCGTTAAATATAGAGATTGATCAACAAATTATTATTGCTCGCCTGAATTATTACGCTAGCAGCAAAGATGCTGCTGTGATGGTTGAGCAATTAGCAGGAGAGCACCGTGAACACTAATTTAAAATTGCTTATCGCAGTACTTATAGGTGCAGGAATATCTGCTAGTGGCTTGTATTTTTTTGGTAGTAGTACAGAACCCGAGGTGATCAGCGCAGAGAAAAAACCATTATATTGGGTTGCGCCTATGGATAGTAATTATCGCCGTGATGCACCAGGGCTTTCACCAATGGGGATGGACTTAGTACCTGTGTATAGTGAAGGAGCTGACAACAATCAAGATGGTCCCGGTGCAGTGACAATTTCCCCTGCTGTTGTTAATAATTTAGGGGTTAGAACGGCTAAAGTACAGCTCAAGGCACTGCAAAGTGAAGTAAAAACGGTGGGCTACGTACAATACAATCAAGATCAGTTAGTGCATATTCACCCGCGTGTAGAAGGCTGGATAGAAACGCTGTACGTTAAAGCCGCTGGCGATCAGGTAAAACAAGGGGAACCGCTGTATACCTTATACTCTCCGCAACTGGTAAATGCTCAAGAAGAATTTGTACTGGCTGTTGATCGTAATAACACCGTGCTTATTCGTGCAGCCAAAGCGCGCTTAAAAGCATTGAATGTGTCGGATGGTTTTGTCGAGCGCCTACAAGTTAATAAAAAGGTGATGCAAAATATTACCTTCTATGCTCGCCAAAGTGGTGTGGTTGATGAACTTAATGTGCGCGAAGGTTTTTATGTCAAGCCAGGCACCTCAATGATGAGTATTGCTCAACTTGATGAAGTTTGGGTCGAAGCCGAAGTATTCGAGCGGCAAGCGCAGCTTATTGAAGTCGGTTTACCGGTGACTATGACTCTAGATTATATTGCCGGACAAAGCTGGCGCGGTAAGGTCGATTATATTTACCCAACATTGGATGCCAAAAACCGTACTTTGCGGGTGCGTTTACGCTTTAATAATCAAGATCACCAACTAAAACCGAATATGTTTGCGCAAGTAAGCATCCATGCTAAAGCTGCTGAGCAACAACTTATAGTACCTAAAGAAGCGGTGATCCGCACCGGTTCCCAAGACCGTGTTGTTATCGCTTTAGGCGAAGGACGCTTTAAATCGGTGGCAGTCGAACTGGGCCGCAGTAATAGCCATAACGCCGTTATTTTAGCGGGCGTTAAAGCCGATGATGAAGTGGTGACGTCAGCGCAATTCTTGTTAGATTCAGAATCCAGCAAAAGCTCTGATTTTAAGCGCATGCAAACACCAGAAGCTACCACTAGCGTTTGGGGCAAAGGAGTCGTTAATAGTGTAATGGCAGGTCACCGTATGGTGAATATCAGCCATGACCCTATTGAAGAGCTCGATTGGCCTAGTATGAAAATGGACTTTACGGTTGCCGATAGCGTTGATTTTCAAGCGCTGCAAGCTAGGCAAACACTGCATTTTGAGTTGACTAAAAAAGCCGATAGCAGTTATATGATTAGCGGCATTCATATTATGGATTCCACCCATATGATGAGCGAAGCGCAAAATATGGCGACCGTAACCGGTACTATCAACAGCATTAATAAAGCCCAGCGCACTGCCAATATTAGCCGTGGTGCAATTGAGAAATGGCACCGAGATCCGGCCACTATGGACTTTATGTTTGCTGAACATATTGATTTAAGTAGCCTTGAGCCGAAGCAACAGCTGACATTTACTTTTAGTGTGCAAGATGGTGAGTTCGTGATCCAGCGTATCGATACTGAATCAAGCATGCGAACTAGTGACAATAGCGCTATGTCATCGCATGACGGACATTAGGAGGCTTTATGATAGCAGCAGTTATTCGTTGGTCCGTTACCAATCGCTTTTTTGTATTATTGCTAACAGCAATACTCATTGGCAGTGGTTTATTTGCGGTAAAAAATACCCCAGTTGATGCCTTACCTGATTTATCCGATGTGCAGGTGATTGTAAAAACCTCATACCCAGGGCAAGCGCCACAGGTGGTGCAAGATCAGGTTACTTTCCCACTTACCACCGCGATGCTCTCAGTACCCGGGGCGCAAACAGTACGTGGTTTTTCATTTTTTGGTGATTCCTACGTATATGTCATCTTTGATGAAAACACCGATCTTTACTGGGCTAGAAGTCGAGTGCAAGAGTATTTAAGTCAAGTAGCAAGCCGCTTGCCCGACAGCGCAACCGCAGAGCTGGGCCCAGATGCCACCGGTGTAGGTTGGATTTATTTATACGCGCTGGTGGATAAAACCAATCAGCACGACATTAGCCAGTTACGCAGCTTGCAAGATTGGTTTTTAAAGTTTGAATTGCAAACCGTACCAGGGGTGTCAGAAGTGGCCTCAGTGGGCGGTATGGTGAAGCAATATCAAGTCAATGTAGAGCCAGATAAACTGCGTGCTTATGGTATACCACTGAGTTTAATTCAAACCGCAATTAAGCAAGGTAACCAAGAAATGGGCGCTTCGGTGGTGGAAATGGCCGAAGCCGAATACATGGTAACCAGCACCGGTTATATAAAAAGCGTCGCTGATTTAGAGGCAATTCCACTTGGGGTGAATGCCAACGGCACACCGCTGCAATTACGCGATGTAGCCGATATTCGCCTTGGGCCACAAATGCGCCGTGGCATTGCTGAGCTAAACGGCGAGGGCGAAGTAGCTGGTGGCGTAGTGGTGATGCGCTATGGCGAAAACGCACAAAAAACCATAGAGCTGGTGAAAGCAAAGCTTGAATCACTCAAGAAAGGCTTACCCCATGGGGTAGAAATTGTGCCTGTGTATGACCGCTCTAATCTGATCAAAAATGCAGTGGATAACCTCACCAGCAAACTATTTGAAGAGCTAGTGGTAGTGGCGCTTATCTGCATCGTATTTTTGTTCCATGTACGCTCGTCCTTGGTGGCAATTATCACTTTACCGCTGGGAATATTAACGGCATTTATCATCATGTATTGGCAAGGTATAAACGCCAATATAATGTCGCTCGGTGGTATTGCTATCGCCATTGGCGCGATGACCGACGGCGCGATTGTAATGATCGAAAACATGCATAAACACATGGAAAAAACGCCACTAACCGATGAAAACCGCTGGCAAGTTGTCACCGATGCTGCCAGTGAAGTCGGTCCAGCGCTGTTTTTTAGCTTAATGATTATTACCGTGAGCTTTATGCCAGTGTTTATTTTAGAAGCCCAAGAAGGCCGGATGTTTGCTCCGTTAGCGTACACTAAAACCTATGCCATGGCCGCATCTGCGGGCTTGGCAATCACTTTAGTACCGGTATTAATGGGTTACTTTATACGCGGCAAAGTTATTTCTGAGCAAAACAACCCAGTAAACCGCTTGCTAGTGAATGCTTACAAGCCGCTGCTGAACACGGTTTTGCGGTTCCCTAAAATGACTTTAGTACTGGCTGTGGTGGTCGCTGTTATTGGCTTTTATCCGGTCAATAAAATTGGCAGTGAGTTTATTCCGCCGCTGGATGAAGGCGATTTAATGTATATGCCGACGACTTATCCTGGTTTATCGATTGGGAAAGCGCGCGAGATTTTACAACAAACCGATAAGCTCATCGCCACAGTGCCAGAGGTGTTAACCGTGTTTGGTAAAGTCGGCCGGGCAGAAACAGCAACCGATCCTGCGCCACTGACCATGATTGAAACCTTTATTCAGCTCAAGCCAAAAGATCAGTGGCGCGAAGGCATGACCTTAGACAAGTTGAAAAAAGAACTCGACGGCTTAGTGAAGTTTCCAGGCCTGACTAATGCATGGGTGATGCCGATCAAAACTCGTATTGATATGCTGGCAACTGGGATTAAAACCCCTGTGGGCATTAAAGTTGCGGGACCAAATTTGAGCGAGATTCAAAAAATTGGTCAGCAGATTGAAGTGTTACTTAAAGATGTACCCGGCACGGCTTCCGTTTACTCTGAGCGAGTAGCAGGTGGGCGTTATATCAAGGTCGATATCAACCGTGAAAAAGCCGCCCGTTACAGCTTAAATATTGCCGATGTGCAGCAAGTGGTTGCCACCGCAATTGGCGGCATGAATGTAACCGAAACGGTCGAAGGGCAAGAGCGTTACCCGGTAAACTTACGTTATCCGCAAGACTACCGGGATTCGCCCGAAGAACTGATGCTATTGCCAATAGTCACCCCTGCAGGGCAACGCATTGCTCTTGCCGATGTGGCTGACGTATTTATTGAAGATGGTCCGCCGGGCATAAAAAGCGAAAATGCCCGCTTAAACGGCTGGAGCTTTATTGATATTGATGGCATTGATATTGGTAGTTATGTCGACAATGCGCGCAAAGTGCTTGACGAAAAGCTAGTGCTACCAGCAGGTTATTCAATAACCTGGGCAGGGCAATATGAATACATGGAACGTGCGAAAGAAAAGCTCGCCTATGTATTACCACTGACCTTAGCGATTATAATTGTGTTGTTGTACCTCAACTTTAGAAGCTTTGTAGAAGTGGCAATTATAATAGCAACCTTACCGCTGGCGATGATCGGAGGCATCTGGTTAATGTACTTAGAGGGCTTTAACTTCTCAGTCGCCGTGGGGGTGGGCTTTATTGCCCTTGCTGGGGTCGCGGTGGAAATTGGCGTGATTATGCTGGTGTACTTAAATCAAGCCTACCAAGAAAAGTGTGCTCAAGCCAAGCTAGCAGGTACAACGCTTAGTTTTGCGGAGCTTAAACAAGCCATAGTCGAAGGCGCAGGCCTGCGAGTACGCCCAGTGATGATGACAGTCGCCACTATTATAATCGGTTTGCTCCCCGTACTTTACGGCACAGGCACCGGCAGTGAAGTAATGAGCCGCATCGCCGCGCCGATGGTCGGCGGTATGTTTAGTGCGATTGTATTAATCTTGCTCGTATTACCCGCAGTGTATTTGTTATGGCGAAAGCGGGGCCTAAATTCGTAAGTTGAATTAAAAATACAGAGTCCATCAAACTTTGTTTGACCATAGTCGCAGAATCTCGTAAAACAGGTACTGCGACTACCTCACAATTTTTGTAGGTCAATAGAGTCATTAAGGAGTACACAGGTAAATGAGTTTATATTTAAATATCAACTTTTTGCCCCATAGCTTTCCCAAAGCGTTAGCGCTTTGGGAGTTGGCTGATTTTAGCAACGGCTTAATTCAGCATGAGCAGTTATCTAAAAAAAATCCTGAAAAATATAGAAAAGTTTATATAAATAATACAAAAGAGCTTAATTTCTATATTGAGCAAGGAGAAGCGGAAAGTGGTGTACCGCTTAACGATAAATTGCCATTCTTTAACTGGGAGGTATTAAATACAGAGTTGTCAATTCCATGTAATTATTATGAGATGGATGCACAAGCTAGTTTTGTAGAAAAAAGTTTACTTGATTTAGGTAAGTTAAGTATATGCTTAAGTTATGGATATTACCTGCTTGTAACAAAAAGTTATAAGCTAAAGCGCTTTACATATCGCTTTAGCCGTTAACCCTTAAGGCTAGTGCCACCAGAATCTGTATTCCAGCTAAGTATTGCAGTTATATTGCATAACAATGATTATGCCAGCCACTTTTATAAGCTTTTTCAAGCTGGTTACATGAAGCATTGGGTTAATAGATCGAAAAGTCATATTGGTGATTTTATTATCTTGTTGTTTGATAGGGTCAAGGGGAGCAATACGTTAAAACCGATCGTAGATGACTTTGCTTACCAAGCTATTTTAGAGAACTGGGATAGTACTGACTTAACAAAAATCACCACTTATCTTAATCAGTTATGTGACGATCAAGTCGCTCAGGTAGCATCACCACCGAGTAAGATGTTTTTTGAGTTTGACAATATGAATTGGCAATTTACACCTTATGCCGCACTTATGCTGTTAACGCTAAGAGCACAACATGGCCTTGAAAATCCTGATTTCGAGCACCTTGGTTTTGGCAATGTTACTGCTTTACTATTAACTGAGCCTGTAGCCCCTAAAAAAGATGACGTGCTTGAGCAGCTTGTAGCCAAGTTACATGAGCAAGGCTTTGATGAAAAAGCATTGTTAGTCTAGTTGTGGATTTCAACTTGCGATATAAAAGAGCCGAAGGATATTGTTTAATCACGAAAGTCGATTTGTATTTTTATGCATGGTATGGAGTATTTATGAAGGCTTATATTATCGTAGGTTTTGTTGTTTTATCTTCTTTATTTTTTTTATGATTTTACAATTTATTTAATCACTGTTTCGAACCGTTTGATTATGAATTTAAAGGTGAACAGCTTGCTACTTTCGAGCTAAGAAATTCTTACCTCTATGAATTTGCAAAGGATTATAAGTTGTCATTTATTTTAGTTCTGCTTGGTGATGAGGAGGTAAGTGGCAAACTCTCATTTACTGGGCGCCTTCTCCATTTGGAAAATAGCTTCATTCGTAAGTTATTTTCAGGTCATGATGGTGAATTCTACTTTTTTGTTGATTTTAATGGTAGCAAAGGCTTGATTGATCGTAAGAGCGCTAATGATATAGGTATTGTTTTTGTGAATGGGCTAAAATGAAAAGTGCGAATTTATCCAAAATAAAAATATAGCCTAAACGCCCCTAAAGCATTAGCTTTTAGCCTGTCCTAGAGCTTCACCCTATAAAAATTACCCTATGACTTGTAACTTATACGAGTTTGGGTGATTTACTTTCAATATCTCTTTGTTTTAATTTAACTTTTTATTGGCACGTTTTACGCAGGAGTATGGTTACTAGGGTTAATTAAGGAACGCACATGCAAGTTAAAACAATACAAGAAGTGTACGACTGGACTGTACTATTTCATACCCAAATGGCGGCAAATTTTTTTAGTCTCAGAGACGATTTAGCAGAGCATAACCAAATGCTGGCAGACTATTTTGTTAAGTACGAAAAAAAGTTGGCTGAGGATTTAGTTGGCTTTAAAGCTATCACGGAGATCAATACCTTAGATACTTATTGTTACGAGTACTTTGCTGAAAACTCTGAACTGATTAATTTTACAGATTTAAACCGTGATACGCGTGTTGATGAGCAAGCCATGCAAGGTTATATATCAGATCAGCATCAAAAGGTGATCAATCTTTATCAATACTTACTTAGTCGTGCAGAAACGCCAACAGGTAAAGAGAAACTATCTCAATTGCTGGAGCTTGAACATCAAGGATTAAAGCAAATGATGCAAAGTGCTAATCGTCATATGGATATGTAATAGAAGATCTAATTTGGATAGCGCATGCTATCCAAATTCAGCCATGTCTGTAAATCACACAAAGTCGATTAAAAAGCCTACTTTCTTCAAATATTTTTGCTCTTGTTGTAAATCAGCATGAAGCAAGGTTTGTTCATTGAGCCAATCAGCTGGGAACTGCAATAGCATACTATTGCCTTTTACTGACACTGCTAACTCTTGATGTTGATCGTTAAGGCGTTTTTGATTTAATAATATAGCTAGTCTGAGTAATACAATTAATTGTAATATTTGAAAGTGGGGCACCGAGAGTAAAGTTGGAAATTCTTCTAAACGAATTTTTTTACGGTAAAACCGTATCATACAGCTTAATAATGTTTGCTGTTGTTGAGTAAATCCTGGCAGCTGACTATTTTCAACAACATAAGCACTATGTTTGTGTAAGCCTGATGAGTTAATACCTAAACCCACTTCGTGTAATTGCGCTGCCCACACTAATAATTGATGATTATCTAATGAGTCGAGCTGCCATTCTTTTTGTACTTGTAGGAATAACCAATCGGCAGTATTTGCAACACGTTGTGCATGTACTTTATCTATTGTGTTTCTTTCGCTTAAATTAGCTATGGTATTGGTGCGTATATCTTTAAGCGCTAACTTTTGCTGCATTTCATGCAGTAAACCTTCACGTAGTGAAAAGTCGCTGTAATCCATTTCGGTAATATTAAACAGCTGAAAAATCGCGAGTAAAATAGCTAAGCCACCGCAAATACTTACTTGACGCTCCGGGCTTAAACCTTCAATAAGTAAGTTATCGATAGTTTTAGCGGCTATAAACTGAGTTTTAAGTTCGAGCAATCGCTCCTGTGTGATATTTTTTTGTTCAGGGTCATTAGCGTTGATCATGGCTAATATTGATTTAATGGTGCCTGACGTCCCCACTACCGATTGCCAGCCTGCGCTGACGTAATTGGCAAAAATAACCTCAAGTTCTTGCTCTGCTTTTATTTGTGCTTTGCTAAAGCGTTTATCGTTAATAATACCATCGGCAAAAAATTGCTTGGTATAGCTTACGCAGCCCATATTACGGCTAGAGAGCAGCTTATGTTTAAAATGCTTGCCAATAATTAGCTCGGTACTACCGCCGCCAATATCAATAACTAAACGGTTTTCATCGTGATGAACATAATGAGCAACACCTTGATAGATTAAGCGGGCTTCTTCTTGACCTGAGATCACATCAATATGATAAGGAAAAACTCTATTTGCCTGAGTTAAAAATGAATTAATATTTTTAGCTCTTCGTAATGTATAAGTTGCAGCAATTTTTACATTGCTCGCAGGGAAGTCTTGTAGCGTAGTAGCAAACTGCTTTAATATCGTTAATGCTCTATCGATAGCCATTTGACTTAATTGGTTTTTTTCATCTAAGCCATCGGCTAAGTAAACGCGTTGTTTTTCTTTGTGGAGAATTTGCAAAGAGCCATCCACTTCTCTTGCGACCACTAAATGAAAGCTGTTTGAGCCTAAGTCAACCGCAGCTATTGAGGGATAATCATTCATTATTGTAATTGCCTTCCCATTTTTTTAAGTGATCATAAATAGCTATTTGCGAACGTATTTTTTTACGATTACCGCGTCTAACATAATGATTTTTCTGTTCGCTATCAATGATTCTCGCTTTGGTACGATCTTTAAATTGCAGTTCAAGTACGTCAACAATGAGTTGTTTTAGTTTTTCATCATAAATAGGCACGCCAACTTCAACTCGATGATCAAGATTACGTGTCATCCAATCTGCAGATGAAATATAGACTTTTTCATCCCCATTATTACCAAAGATCATAACTCGCGGGTGCTCTAAAAAGCGATCGACGATACTAATTACCCGAATGTTGTCGCTAAAATTATTGAGTCCTGGCACTAAGGAACACATACCACGGACAATAATGCGAATTTTAACACCGCTACGAGCGGCCAAGTACAAACAATCAACCAGTTCTTTATCTACTAAGTTATTTATTTTTAATGTTATTTTACCGGTGTGGCCATTTTCAACATGGGTTATTTCTTGGTGAATTAAACCAAGCAACAGCTGTCGAGCGTTCACTGGCGAAATCATCAAATGTTCGAACATAAACGGTTTATAACTGCTTTCAATAAACTTAAATACGCTATCACTTTCGTCACAAATACCTTGATGTTTAGTAAATAAACTAAAGTCTGTATAAATTTTGGCGGTTTTTTCGTGAAAATTACCAGTGCCAATGTGCGCGTACTTTACTATTTGACCTTTTTCACGACGATGAATAATACATAACTTACTGTGTACTTTAAGAGCTGGTATACCAAAAATAACTTTAATACCTGCGCCACTGAGTACTTTTGCCCACTCAATATTATTTTGTTCATCAAAGCGTGCTTTTAGCTCCACCATAACGGTGACTTTTTTGCCATTTTTTGCCGCGTTGATCAGTGATGAAATTAATCGAGATTTACTCGCAACACGATAAATGTTTACTTTAATTTGTGTTACTCGAGGGTCAAATGCTGCTTGGCGAACATATTCCAGTAGATGATTAAATGTATGATATGGATAATAAAGTAGAATATCTTGCTGACTAATTGCAGCAAACACACTGGCATGATTATTAAATGCTGTGCTTTGCAAAGCCGGTAATGATTTGTTTTCTAAATATTGCCGACCAACATTGGGAAAACCAATAAAGTCTCTAAAGTTACGATAGCGACCACCGGGGATCAACGCATCGTGATGAGTAACACCTAAGCGTTTTTTCATTACTTTGAGCATCGGCTCGGGCATCGCTTGGTCGTATACTAAGCGCACCGGCTCGGCATAAATACGCTGTTTTAGGCCCTTAGACATTTTATCTAAAATGCCTTCTTCTAGTTCGTCATCTAGGTTGTATTCTGCATCACGGGTCAGCTTGATTGCGTAGCCTTGGATCTCAGTAAAACTAAAAAAACTGCTAAATACGTCACTTAAAAAAAACAAAATAATGTCATCTAACATCACAATAGTTTTATGACGACGGGTTTTTTCGGGTGGTAAAATTACAAAGCGTGGTACGCGATCGGTAGGGACTTCTAACATCGCATAATGACTTTTGTCGTTAAACATTTCGACAAACAAGTACGTCATTGTATCGTTAATATGATCTGAGAAGTCTTTATTTTCATCTAGCATTATAGGCGATATATGCTGTAATACATTGTCATGAAAAAATATTTTTAGCCAGTTAATATGAAATTCACTAAGTTGCTCGGGACGGTCAACATGAATGTTGTGGGTATTTAAATCATCGAGAATTTGCTGATGAATAACGTTAAATTTTTTACCAAGCTGCAAAACCTTTTGCTGAATTTGGGTCAGTAAAATTTCATCTTCATCAAAATTAGTATCTGGTAGTTTATTTAATAGAATACGTCGTTTTACATCGGCAACACGGACTCTGAAAAATTCATCTAAATTGTTTGAGAAGATCCCCAAAAAACGAATACGTTCAATAATTGGGTTATTTTTATCTTTAGCTTCTTGTAAAACGCGATCGTTAAAAGACAGCCAACTTAACTCTGGGGCAAAATAATTAATCGTTTGAGACGCATCAGCGCAGGCGTTCATATTCTATTCCTTGGATAGCAACTGAACAAAATATAAAGTAATTAGATGACATAAAAATGACAAACATGTCACTTTTATGACATGTTTATCTAGCTATAAGAGATGAATTTTAGCTGTGGCTTAAGCGTCTTCAATATCAACAATTAAGTCGGATGTAATTGCTTCGAGTGCAGCAACAACTTCGTCTTTATTCATGCCTGAAGGCAAGGCAACAGTTGCTACGGCGCTGAAAATTGGTAGTCCCCAGTTTGGTGCGCTTTGCTGCTTAGAGTTTAAGTGAGTGATATTAGCCCCTTTGTGACGCAATACTCCTGCAAGTTCTTGAATAATACCTGGTCGGTCATTACCAGTTATCACAAAATTAAGCTGTTCAGCAGGTGTGTCTGGTAGTTCATGCGCGCCTGTTTCAATCCGTACTTCTAATTGTGGTAAGCCATGCAATGCGTCTTGTAATTCTTGCAGATGCTCTGCTGGCACAGCTACTTCAATGATGCCAGCAAAGTGACCGGCTAAATGGCTTAAGTTACTGGTTAACCAGTTACCATTATGATTTAAAATTGCAGATGAGATGTCTTCTACAAGTCCTGGACGATCTTGTCCCAAAATAGTTATAACCAATTGCTTCATATAGATAATTCCTAAAGAGTGCCGTAATTAAATAATAAATGCCCAGGCATGAAATTATTGTTATATTAAAAAGAACCGGATTGAGTATTGACTCAGTCCCCAAATTTGTCCAATTTTTTTGCCAATAGTTCAATTTAAAAACAGTAAAATAGTGTGAGTTTACAGTCTGAATTATCTAAACTTTTGTTTATCAATAATAAAGCACTAAGTTGAAAGTTTTTCAAGTTATTGAATATAAACATTGTTTGTTTTTTTATGATGAATACCACAACAAAGTCTTAGCAATTATGACGTTTGTAACAATACTGTCATCTTGGTGAAATATAATCTATCCAACGTTAAGATTTATAGGTGTTTTGATGACTTCCAATCCGAATAAACCGTCTTTTAATACGGATAGAAGCCGTCTATTTAAAGATCGGTTTGCCAAATTTAGCATTACCGCTGGCGGTATTATGGTATTAATAGCTTTGCTATTGATATTCTTCTATTTATTGTATGTTGTGCAACCTATTTTTGAATCAGCGAAGGTAGAAACGCGCGATAGTTTTGCGCTTAGCGATGCTGAACAAATTGTTGGCTTAGGTGTTGAAGAGCAAACAGAAATTGCTTTTTTACTGAGCAAACAAGGTAAGGTTGATTATTACAGTGTTGAGAAAAAGGGCTTTGGTAAAAAGCTTGCTAGCTTAGTTGTGCCACTTGACAGCGAAGTGAGTAGTTTTGCAACCAGCGCGCCATTTCAAGGGCATTACGCATACGGACTAGAAAATGGTTCGGTGATGATAGTGTCACCTAAATTCTTAGTTACCTTTCCTAATAACGAACGTAAATTAACCCCACGTTTGGGTTATCCACTTGGTGAAAAAACATTGCAGGTTGACGACAATGGTGCTGCCATTAAACAATTTGCATTTAGTCATTATGAAGATAAAACCGCTGTTGTGGCACAAACGGCTGACAAACGTGTGATTTTTAGCAGCTTTGTTGCTGAAGAAAACATGTTCAGCGGTGAAGTTGAATGGGTTGTAGAACGCACTGAACTTGATGTCGAAGGGCGCGTAGACCAACTCCTAATGTCGCCAGATACCACCCGTACTTTTGTTCGCTCAGCAAATCAAATTTATGTTTACGATACTCGCAATCCAAGCGAGGTTGAGCTGATCCAAATGCTTGCAGCGAATGAAGAAAATGCCAACTTGGTTTCGGCGCAATTATTAGCCGGAGCTAACTCGCTGATGCTAGCGAATGACAATGGTGAAGTTTCGCAGTGGTTTGAAATTAATACTGACGATGGCCGTGAATATCAAAAAATACGCGCGTTTGAAACCTCAAAGCAGCCTAAGCTAGATATATTCACTGAGTTTTATCGCCGTACGTTCTTTACCACCAGTTCTAATGGTGAGTTAGGCGTGTATTACACCACCAGTGAAGCAAAACTATGGCAAGGTAAAATCAGTGAAGGTCCGATTGAAAACTTTGCTATTGCACCACGCTCAAATGCGGCACTTATTCTAGCTGATGACAAATTAACCGTGGTTGAAATTCACAATGAACACCCTGAGGTGACTTGGTCAGCCTTGTGGCAAGAAGTGTGGTATGAGGGTTATCCAGAGCCGGGTTATATTTGGCAATCAACGTCTGCCGGTGATGACTTTGAAGCTAAGTTTTCTTTAGTGCCAATTTCATTTGGTACTATAAAAGCTGCTTTATATGCGATGCTATTCGCAGTGCCGATTGCGCTCTCGGCAGCAATTTATACCGCTTATTTTATGTCAGGTCCATTGCGTAAAGTAGTCAAACCAACGGTTGAAATAATGGAAGCATTACCAACCGTAATTTTAGGTTTTTTAGCAGGCTTATGGCTTGCGCCGTTGATAGAAGAGCATTTACCTGCGATTGTTGGTCTGTTATTTATGCTGCCGCTGGGGATTTTAGCGACCGCATTTGCGTGGACTAAATTACCAGAAAGCTTTCGTCACCGTGTTCCTGAAGGGGCTCACTCAATCTTACTAATACCAGTATTGTTACTGATTGGTTGGTTAGCCTTTGCGATGAGCGGGGTGGTTGAGTTGTGGATG
This sequence comes from Pseudoalteromonas sp. SR41-4, assembly GCF_014163985.1. Lineage (NCBI taxonomy): Bacteria > Pseudomonadati > Pseudomonadota > Gammaproteobacteria > Alteromonadales > Pseudoalteromonadaceae > Pseudoalteromonas > Pseudoalteromonas sp. SR41-4. Next base: position 15,315 of record NZ_JACJEI010000007.1, read on the forward strand.
TTTGACGGTAATGTTCGCCAGTATTTGACTAACGAATTGGGTCTGACTTTCGATCAACGTAATTCACTGGTAGTCGGTATTGCGATGGGTTTTGCGGTTATTCCGACTATTTTCTCTATCGCAGAAGATGCTGTATTTAGTGTGCCTAAGCATTTATCAAACGGTTCATTGGCGCTAGGCGCAACACAATGGCAAACCTTGGTTAGTGTGGTGTTATTAACCGCCAGCCCTGGTATTTTCTCTGCGGTCATGATGGGCTTAGGCCGCGCAGTAGGTGAAACGATGATTGTACTAATGGCAACGGGTAATACGCCAATAATGGATTGGAGTATTTTCCAAGGTATGCGTACTTTGGCCGCGAATATTGCAGTAGAAATGCCAGAATCGGAAGTGGGAAGTTCACACTATCGGATCTTATTCTTAGCCGCTTTTGTATTGTTCATATTCACCTTTATTTTCAACACAATTGCTGAGTTTGTGCGTCAGCAGTTGCGTGATAAATACAGCTCGATGTAAGTGGGAGACACGACATGTTAAAGCAGTGGTTTAAGTCAGGTTCTCCTTGGATATGGATGACAGGTGGTGCAGTAAGTATCAGTTTGATTTCTGTCTTAGGGTTATTAGCAATGATTGCTTGGAAAGGGTTAAGCTTTTTCTGGCCATCACAAGTAGTGCAATTAGAGCTACAAGGCTCGGTTGCGCAGCAAACCGTAATTGGTGAAATATACGACCGTGAAATGGTGCCTAAGTCTCGTCTTGAGGCAACCGGTGTTGATTTATCTGGTTATGATAAAGAGCAACTAGAGCGTTATTTAATTAAAACCGGTAACCGTGAATACGTTGATTTAGATTTTCGTTGGGTGTTAGAAACCGACATAAAATCAAATACCATGCCTGCGACCCTAGCTGTATTTGAGCGCAGTAAAAACGGTAACTTTTATGGCTACGTTGAACAGGTAATAAAAGACGGCCAAGTGATTACCGATAATAAAACTGAAGTATTAGAAGAATTAGTTGAACGTGCCGTTGAGCTTAATGAGCAAGCTCTTGATTTGCAAAACGGTGACATTGGTCATATTAACTATCAATTAGAGCGTTTACGTTTACAAGAGAAATCGTATTTACTTGATGATGCATTGACCGATGAACGAGTGGCTGAGCTTGCGCAACAGCGTGCTGATCTAAGAGCCGAGTATGGCGTACTTGAAAAGCAATTATTTGCACTGCGCAAACAAGCTAAGCGTGATCAGGTAACCGTAAAAGATATGCGCGGTGAAATTGTTACTTTGCCTTTATATCAGGTTTTGGATTTTTGGTTTCCTAATGACATGAGCTTTGTTGCAAAGCTAGGTCACTATTTTGTTCAACTAGGTAAATTTGTTTCAGATGATCCGCGTGAAGCTAATACCGAAGGTGGTGTATTCCCGGCAATCTTTGGTACTGTTTTTATGGTAATGTTGATGGCTGTAATCGTAACGCCGTTTGGGGTTGTAGCAGCTATATACTTACATGAATATGCGGCTAAAAATGCGGTTACCAAGATGATCCGTATCGCGGTCATTAACTTGGCTGGTGTTCCTTCAATTGTTTACGGTGTATTCGGCTTAGGATTCTTTGTTTATGTATTAGGTGGCAGTTTGGATCAATTGTTTTATCCAGAAGCCGCACCTAGTCCAGTATTTGGTACTCCAGGGGTACTTTGGTCTGCTTTAACGCTTGCTATTTTAACGCTGCCTGTGGTGATTGTATCAACCGAAGAAGGCTTATCACGTATCCCAAGTACGGTTCGTCATGGCTCTTTAGCACTGGGCGCAACGCAAGCTGAAACGTTATGGCGTATTATCGTGCCAATGGCCAGTCCTGCGATTATGACCGGTTTAATATTAGCGGTAGCGCGTGCTGCCGGCGAAGTTGCACCATTGATGCTAGTGGGGGTGGTGAAAATGGCACCGACATTACCGCTCGATGGTAACTTCCCGTATTTTCATCTAGATCGAAAGTTCATGCATTTAGGTTTTCATATATACGATGTTGGCTTCCAAAGCCCAAATGTTGAAGCGGCGCGTCCGCTAGTGTATGCCACCGCATTCTTATTGGTATCAGTAATTATTACACTGAATATCACCGCGATAGGCATACGTAACCATTTACGTGAAAAATTTAGATCGCTTGATCAATAATTAGTAAAGATTCTATAGGTAACAAACATGATTACAGTCGCTCCACAAGTAAACCAATCAAGCACGAGTTTGAAATTGGACTTAGACAATTTAAGCACCGAGCAAACGGCACTCGAGATCAAAAACTTAGATCTTTACTATGGTGAAAAACAAGCGCTTAGCTCAGTGAATATGAATATTCCAAAAGGCCAAGTAACCGCATTTATCGGACCATCAGGGTGTGGTAAATCTACGTTATTGCGCTGTATTAACCGTATGAATGATCTGGTTGATATTTGCCGTATTGAAGGTGAAATTTTACTACACGGACAAAACATCTATGACAAAAAGGTAGATGTTGCAGCGCTGCGTCGCAATGTTGGTATGGTATTTCAGCGTCCGAACCCGTTTCCTAAATCAATCTACGAAAATGTGGTTTATGGCCTACGCTTACAAGGTATCAAAGAAAAACGTAAATTAGACGAGGTGGTTGAACAGTCACTGCGAGGCGCGGCACTGTGGGATGAAGTAAAAGATCGGCTTCACGATAGCGCATTTGGTTTGTCAGGTGGTCAGCAGCAACGTTTAGTGATTGCACGCTCTATCGCCATTGAGCCTGAAGTATTATTACTCGATGAGCCAACATCAGCATTGGATCCTATTTCAACACTGGTAATTGAAGAGCTTATCAACGATTTAAAAAATAAGTTTACCGTTGTTATCGTAACCCACAACATGCAACAAGCAGCGCGGGTTTCTGATCAAACGGCCTTTATGTACATGGGTGAATTAATAGAGTACTCAGATACCAATACGTTATTTACTACCCCAACGAAAAAGAAAACGGAAGATTATATCACCGGTCGTTACGGCTAGGCTGAGTCAAACTGTTTTTGGGTTACGTTAGCGATTTTGATAAGAAGGTAAACAATGGAACACAATATTAATAAGCATATTTCTGGCCGCTTTAACCAAGAGCTAGAAAACGTTCGTAACCATGTATTAAGCATGGGTGGCTTAGTTGAGCAGCAACTTAATAGCGCGCTTGATGCGGTAAGTAATGGCGATGCTGAGTTAGCGCGTAAAGTGCGTGAAAACGACTATAAAGTAAACGCCATGGAAGTAAATATTGATGAGGAATGTACCCGTATCATTGCTCGTCGTCAGCCAGCTGCAAGTGATTTACGCTTAGTGGTCGCGATTGCTAAAACCATTGCCGATTTAGAGCGTATTGGCGATGAGGCTGAGCGTATTGCTAAAGTTGCGCTAGATTCATTTACTAAAGATCAGCAAGATTTATTAGTTAACATCGAAAATATGGGTCGCCAAGTTTCAAAAATGCTGCATGATGTACTCGATGCTTTTGCACGTATGGATGTACAAAAAGCATTTGAAGTACACAAAGAAGATGCCAAGGTTGACCGTGAGTATGAAGCAATTACTCGTCAAATTATGACCTATATGATGGAAGATCCACGTTCAATTCCAAAAATTATGGATTTAGTTTGGTCGGTACGTTCATTGGAACGTATTGGCGACCGTTGTCAAAACATCTCTGAATATATTATTTACTTTGTTAATGGCAAAGATATTCGTCATACATCTCAAGAGGATATAGAAAAATCGTTATAGATTTTTTGATACCGTCTTGTTTTATTAAAGCGGCCAATGGTCGCTTTTCATGTTTTCGTTATAATTATAATGCTGTAGCGGCAGCTGTGATGTAATAAAAGCATTCACAATCGCGGTGAATGCTGTAAAATTCACGCCGCAAAGCATACTAATTTGATTTAAGGGTCAGTTATGCCTACAAACGCATTTTTAGGGGTATTCGCAAAATCTCCTATAAAGCCAATGGAAGATCACATCAAGAAGGTACATCAAGCAAGTAAAGCTTTGATCCCTTTTTTCAATCATGTATTTAAAGAAGAGTGGCAACAAGCAGAAGAGATTCGCTTGAACATTCGTACTTTAGAACGTGAAGCCGACGACATGAAAAGAAATATACGTTTACAGTTACCGCGCGGTTTATTTATGCCGGTAGAGCGTACAGATCTGCTCGAACTCGTCACCCAGCAAGATAAAATTGCTAATAAAGCAAAAGACATTGCTGGTCGTGTAATTGGTCGTGAGATGACCATTCCAAAAGAAATTCAAGTTAACTTTTTAGCCTATGTAACTCGCTGTGTTGATGCAACTAAACAAGCATCAAACGCAATCAATGAGTTAGATGAGTTACTAGAAACTGGTTTTAAAGGTCGTGAAGTGACCTTAGTAGAAAAAATGCTCGTTGAATTGGATGCAATTGAACAAGACACGGATGATATGCAAATCATAATACGTCGCCAATTACGTGACGTCGAAGATGAACTCAATCCTGTAGATGTAATGTTTTTATATAAAATCATCGAATGGGTCGGCGAGCTTGCGGATATCGCAGAACGCGTTGGTTCGCGTCTTGAGCTGATGTTAGCTCGGTAATTTACACTCAGTTCAATAACGAAAGATTAGGGTTACACAATGGATATCATTGCATCTTATGGCACGGTATTAATTTTAATTGCCGCAGCAGTCGGTTTTTTTATGGCTTATGGTATTGGCGCGAATGACGTTGCTAATGCGATGGGCACATCGGTAGGTTCAAAAGCATTAACTATTAAACAAGCTATTTTTATAGCGATGATTTTTGAATTTGCAGGCGCCTACTTAGCTGGCGGCGAAGTAACATCGACAATTCGTAAAGGCATTATCGATTCTACGCCGTTTTTAGACCTGCCAGAACTTATGGTATTAGGGATGATCTCGGCATTATTTGCAGCGGGTAGTTGGTTGCTAATAGCTTCATTCTTAGGTTGGCCGGTATCAACCACGCATTCAATTATTGGTGCTATCATCGGATTTGCTTTAGTTGCAGTTGGCAGCGAAGCGATTCAATGGGACAAAGTTGCAGGTATTGTGGGGAGTTGGATTGTTACCCCGGCGATTTCAGGGTTTATTGCCTACTTAATATTTATGAGTGCGCAAAAGTTAATTTTTGACACCGAGGCACCACTTAATAATGCCAAACGCTATGTGCCTATTTACATGGGTTTAGCCGGTTTTATCATGTCTTTAGTAACCATCAAGAAAGGTTTAAAGCACATTGGTATTAATTTAGGTGCTGTTGAAGGTTATGCATTAGCAATCGGTATTGCTGTTATTGTTGGTATTATTGGTAAAATCGTTATTTCTCGGTTAAAGATTGATCCAAAAGCCGATAAGAAAATGCAATTTAATAACGTTGAGAAAGTGTTTGCTATCTTAATGGTATTAACCGCATGTTGTATGGCATTTGCTCATGGTTCTAATGACGTGGCTAACGCTATTGGTCCGTTGGCTGCAGTTGTAAACATTGTTGAAAATAACGGTGAGATAGCTAAGCAAGCGACAATCGCATGGTGGATTTTACCACTGGGTGGTTTCGGTATTGTTGCAGGCCTTGCAATTTTAGGCAAAAAAGTAATTAAAACGATTGGTGAAGGCATTACGCATTTAACACCAAGTCGTGGTTTTGCTGCTGAATTAGCTGCTGCTTCTACAGTTGTAATTGCATCGGGAACAGGCTTGCCAATTTCTACTACACAAACCTTAGTTGGCGCGGTATTAGGGGTAGGTATGGCACGTGGAATTGCTGCACTTAATATGGGTGTGATCAGAAACATTGTAGTTTCTTGGGTAATTACATTGCCAGTTGGCGCTGCCCTTGCTATTGTTATTTTCTACATACTGAGAACTGCCTTTGGAGTTTAAATCCAGCAGTCTTTAAGTATTACAGACTTTTAGCTTGAAAAGATCTCAACGCCCTTGGTGTTGGGGTCTTTTTATTTGTGGGTACAAAAAGTATGACGAACTTACCAAGTATTAAACAGCTGCAGTATTTATTGGCAGTTCATCAGCATCAGCATTTTGGCCGCGCCGCAAGTGCGTGTTTTATTGGTCAATCAACACTCAGCAGTGCAATTCAAACCCTTGAAGAAACACTCGGTTGCCAACTCATAGAGCGTGAAAATCGTAGTTTGATGTTCACAGCTATCGGCGAAGAGGTAGTAGAGCGGGCACGCAAAATTATTGACGATACGCTAAGTGTTAGAGAGCTGACTAAAAGCCATTTAACACCGCTAAGCGGTACGCTCACACTTGGAGTTATTCCAACGATTGCTAGTTTTATTGCGGCACCTCTCTACCACCTTTGTCAGCAACAGTTTGCTGATTTAGAGTTGGTACTGGTTGAAGATACCAGTGATAGCTTGTTAGATAAACTCGAACATGGCCATATCGATATGGCGCTGTTGGCACTACCTTACGATACTGATAAATTTCATACTCAAGTACTCGCGCAAGATCACTTTTGCTTAGTACATCATAAAGACTATTTACCTGCTAAGAATATAGAAGATTTTAACTTGTTACCGGAAGCCAGCGTGTTCTTATTAGAGCGAGAGCATTGTATGACAGGGCACGCATTAAGTGCTTGTCATTTAAATCGTTCAAGCTGTATCAATCCGTTTGAAGCGGCGAGCTTACACACCTTACTTAGCATGGTTGAGCACCAGTTCGGTGTGACTTTCTTACCGCAAATGGCGATTAACGCGGGTATTTTAGCGAACAAAAATATGCTTGCCACTCCTTCACAAAGTGACGCTTACCGCGATATTGGCATTCTGTGGCGCAAAACAACCGGTCGTATTCGAGATTTTCGTTTATTTAGCCAAATGCTAGAAAGCTTTTTAAAGCAGCAATGTCGCTTAATGCCAATCGACTTAAATATTTAACCATTCTAGCGAGCTAAATAAAGCGCTAACTGCGTTATAAATTTTTCATGTAGAACAACTATATGTCAAAATTTATGCCTTGTTATCACTCCATTTATCTGTCGCTATAAATGGTCAGTAACTTAACACGATTGGTATAACGACACAGGAATAGCTCATTTAGGTGAGCTTTTTTATTTATTTTCATTTATTTTTATCTTTTCCAAACTATCTGCTTCACTCTATCGACTAACCTCATAAGTAAAATAACTAAGCATCGAGAATCGTGTTTTTTCAATCAATAGAAACATTAATCGCCAAAGCACAACAAGGAAATAAGCGCGCCTGGCTTAAGCTGGTTAAGCAGCATGAAAGCCAAGTTTATAACTATTGTTTGCGGATGCTAAGTAACCCAGATGATGCCATGGACTTAATGCAAGAGGTGTTTATTTCGGTGTATAAAAGTCTGCCGAACTTTCGTGGTAAGTCGAGTTTTAATACTTGGGTATTTCAAATTGTGCATCGGCGTAGCGTTGAATACTACCGCCGTCGCAAGCATTATCAGAGCTTAGATGATGTGCCAGAACAGGCCTGTGAACACAGTGAATTAGAAGGCAATAGTGTAGCTCAGGCCCAGCATCAGCAATTAAAAAGTATGTTGAATAAGTTACCGTGGGAGCAGCGTTTAGTGGTGGAGTTGAAATTTTTCCAGCATTGCACCTTTGAAGAGATTGCTGAGCAATTAGATATTTCAACTAATACTGCTAAGTCGCGGTTATACAGTGCATTAGGAAAATTAAAAGTTCATTTGGAGGCCGTAGATGGCTAGTTTAGAGTCGCTTTTTGAGCAATGGTTAGATGGTAAAGTTTTGAGCGATAAACAATTGCAGCAGCTCGAAAATGATCCCGAATATGCAGCGTTGATGAGCCAAGCGCAAGTATGGCAACAGCATAGCCGTGACTATAAGGCTGTACCTGTACCAATCTGGGATCGCCAATCAACAATATCGCAGTTCTCTGCTGTGCGTGTGTTTAGCGTCGCTGGAGCGTGGGCTGTTGCAGCATCAGTATTGGTTTGTTCGTTAATCTTTTTAGTTATACCGCAATCAGATGCGCAGGGGTTACTTGCACAAGTAACGAAACAAACACATTTATTGCAGTCTCAACAAAAGCAAATTGACCAAATGCAAAGAATTATTACTGCGCAAAATCAATTGCAACAACAGCAGATGTATCAATTAGCAAAAGAGGCCATTGCAACAGGACGAGTTGAACGCCAAGAAGATATTGCCAGTTTAATCACTTACATCAAAACCCAGCGAGCTCAAGATCAAGCGTATCTACGGATGCAATTAAATGATTTAGCCGAACAAGTACAAGAGCAGCCAACAGCCGCGATTGCGAAAAATTAGGAGTATAGAGCATGAATAAAAAACTTATCAGCAGCGCCATAATGGCCATACTTGGGTGCTTAAGTGCTAATGTATCTGCGCAAGACCCTGCGGAGTTGGCATCAATACAGCGTGAAGTAGCAATAATGGAAAACATTTTAAGCAGCGCGTTAAAGCAAGATACCAATAAAAGGATCCGTGCGATTCAAGCCAACTATTTTGTTAAGCAGGGAGTGGTATTTGAGCTGGACGTAAGAGGCTCTAGCCGCTGGCAGACTATTTTTAGTAACGCACCTAATGCGCCGTTACCACCGCTGCCTGAAATTGATTTTGCTAATATGGATATTGAAATTATCAGTGATCAAGTAGAGTTTATTACCGAAGATGTTGTTGAATCATCACGAGAAGCTTATCAACAAGCGATGGAACTAATGCGTGAAGGCGCAGAACAAGTGCGCGAAATTGCAGAGCAAGAGCGTGATGTGGGCCGAAAGTTGCGGGATTTAGAGCGTGAAAAGCGCGATTTAGAGTTTGCCAGCCGCCATGATAATAGCGCCGAAGAGAAACAGCTTGAACAACGCAAAAAAGCGTTAGAAAAAGATATCGCGAAGCTGGAAAAACAACAAACTAAACTCACTAAACAGCAGCAACAGCTACGCCAAAATATCAATGCAAAGCATGCAGAGCGTGAGCAACAACAAGCCGCAGAGCAACAACAGTTACTGGAGCAAGTAAGCACAAGTATCAGTCTTACGTTATGTGATTACGGTAGTGGTTTACGTAGTTTGCCAAACGACGAGCATGTGAGTTTTGTTCTTAAAGGGCTCGGCGATAAAAATACGAGTTTAATAAAAGTATTTAATAAATCAGATATTAAAAAGTGTGTCGCCGGCGATATCAAAGCCAGCGAACTGACTAAAAAAGCTATTAGCTACCAATTTTAATTAGCCGAGCTGATATTAACTCAGCTCAATTAATAACTTATCCCTGACCAACAAGCAGCCGTATTATAAAGGCTGCTTTTCGTTATGCCCTTCATATTCAAACTGTTTATTGAATGGCGTAATATCTGGTAAAAATAACAAATAAACCCACACCACTAAGTTAAAGTAGGGGATCAAACCTAAGCAGGTAAAAGTTACAACCGGGTAACCTTTGATACTGGCATATCGATAGCATTGGTAAGTTATCCCTAAGTTTACCGCTAATAGTAACACTATTAATTGCATCATAATTCACTCCATAAATTGACAATGATACTAATAACAACATGTTAGTTTGTAAGTGGCATGTTGCTATGATTTAACGATGTCATGTGAAATTTCGATTATCATCATAATCACAAGACATTTATCGCCCGATGAGCAAAGTATAGATGAGTTATCACAAGATGGAAGTAAAAAAATGCGTAGATTTGTATGAAAAGTTCGCTATTTTAGCTAGGTGGTTGTTCGTAAAAAGTTTTGTTTTGATAAATTTTTTGTAACTGATGTTTGATTTTTTCTACGGGCACCGGGCGTGAAATAAAGTAGCCTTGGCCATAATCAACACCTATTTCTTTTAGTGCTAAAAAGATCTCTTCATTTTCAACATATTCAGCAACTGAACGCTTATTGAGCGAGCGACTAATATCGTTTATTGCTTTAACTAACGCCAAGTCGATTGGATCATTAAGCATATCGCGAACAAACGAACCGTCTATTTTTACGTGTTGAGCTGGCAGTTGCTTAAGATAATTAAAGGTGCTAAAGCCAGTGCCAAAGTCATCAATTGAGAAATGACAGCCCAAGCGATTGAGCTTTTCGATCATCGCACGAGTGGCAGTTAAATTATTGATACTGGCGGACTCGGTGATCTCAAAAATAACCCGGGTAGGGCTGATATCGCACTTTTCAAGGGTCGATTCGATATGCGGTAATAGGCGTTCATCTAAAAACGATTGCGCAGATAGGTTTATTGCAACTTGATTTAGCTCAGGGTTAGCGGCAATGGCAGAAATTGCATTGCTGATCACACATTGATCCATTAAGTAAGTGTCGTTCAATAATTCAAGTGACGGAATAAATTGGTTTGGATAAACCAGTTCACCGTCGAGTTTTAAGCGTAACAGTGCTTCAAAATAAGCGACACCACCATGTTTAAAGTCCCAAATAGGCTGGTAATGTAATTCAATTTGGTTTTGTTGCAATGCTTGGCGAATGCTGTGTCCCCACTCTAATCCAGCTTGCAAGGTGTTATGGCTGGCATCTTCTTTAGAGTAACAATGAACCAAATTACGGCCTAAGCTTTTAGCAACGTACAAGGCAATATCAGCTTGTTTTAAGCATTCACTCGGATCATGGTTCGCTGCTGTTATTTGCGTTAAGCCAATTGAGCAGCTAATTGAATAAACTTGTTCTTCAGATTTAAACTGATGACCTTCAATAGCCATGCAAATACTTTCAGCTATCAAGTGTGCATCAAGCAGATTCATATTATTTAAGATCACCGCAAATTCATCACCACCAATGCGACACACTAAGTGTTCATCACTGATATTGGCGTTAAATAGTTGCGCAACTTCTTTAAGAACTATATCGCCTTGTTGATGGCCTTTACTGTCATTAATTATTTTAAAATGATCGAGGTCAATATAAATTAAAGCGTGCTCTATGTCGCCATTAGTGCGTTGCGGCTGGCAAATTCGATTGAGTTGTTGATCAAAATAATAGCGGTTATGTAAGCCGGTTAAGGTGTCATGTAGCGCTAAATGGCGCAGCTGTAATTCAGCTTGTTTGCGCTCATGAATATTATCTATTGTGGCGGTGATCGTGGCAGCATTACTGCTGTTTTTGATTAGTTGTAAGCGGCACTCAACCCAAATAGCTTGACCATCTTTATGAATAATTTGCACTTCAACCTGCTGTTGCAAGGCACCGCCATGCAAAATACTGCTAATTGTTTGCAGTAGTTTATCTTTGCAATCATTGATACAAAAGTCAGAGAGTGCTTTGCTCAAGGTTTGTTTTATGCCAAACCCACTGAGTGCTTCCCACGCAGGGTTGATAAAACGAATGCGGCCTTGTTCATCAAATTCAAGCACCACAGTATTAAGATGTAATAGTATCCGCTGATGGGCTGAAAATAGCTCCTTATAGCGGCTTTGACTTTGACTTAGCTGTTCTACTTTTTGTGCAAACTCTGCATAACTGACCATAAAATCTTCACGGCGCGCAGCATGGTCGCATACTTTACTTAACAAGGTTTGTTCATATGGTGCACGAATAAAATCAGTGACCCCTGAAAGCAATAGTTGTTCAGCATGATCGGCATCTTTCGTGTCTATAATGGTTACAATGGCTTGTTTTGGGTTGTGTTGTAAAATTTCTTCAACTAATTGACTGGCAGCTCCTGCGTGTGCTGCGGTTGCATCAAGTAACACAATGGCAAACTTTTGCTGCAAATAGATTGATAATGCTTGTTTATTACTAGAAACATGGGTGCAGGCAAAGTTTAGCTGTAATTGTTGCGCTATTTCAGCTGCTTTGTCACTGTCGGTTTCGAGCAGCAACAAGTCTAAACGACTACTTTTTTCTAAATGCGTTGATAACACATTTGCCAGTACCTGTGGCAGCATATCTTGGCGTTCAAATGGCAATACTGCATCTATGCCATAACTGCGTGCTGTCGTTTCGGCTATTCGCTCACAATAGATAGGCGGAGTTAGTACAATTGGTGTATTTTTTGGGGTTTTTAATAACCCTGAACGGATCATCCGAGAAAATCGCCAACCATCTATTTTACCAACATTAAGACCGGTAATAATGACATCGACCGCTTGAGATTTAAGAATTTCGAGGGCTTGCTGGCTATCGGCTACTTCAAGGAAAGTAAATACATTGAGCCGATTTAAGGTTGACTTAACAGCCTGACGCTCAGCGACACTGGCGTTTAAGATCAGCAAAGTTAGCTGCTTAGCCATTTATGTCACACCTCTTATAAACCTAGATCTAATTAAGTTGAGTAGAATAATGCCATTTGTCTCGAACCACAAGAGAACATTCCATTGTATTTTAATTAAAGCCGTTGGTTGAGCTAATAGCGCGATGCAGTTAAACTTGGCGCGACTTTTTTGATCTGGATATATCCTATGCGCGTGGCTGATTTTAGCTTTGACTTACCTGATGAATTAATTGCTCGTTTTCCTAAACAGGATCGAACCAGCAGTCGCTTATTAACCTTAGATGGCCCAAGTGGCGCTGTAGAACATAAAATATTTAGCGATATTATTGATTTAGTAAATGAAAATGACTTGTTGGTATTTAACAATACCAAAGTGATCCCTGCTCGTATGTATGGCCAAAAAGCGTCAGGTGGCAAAGTTGAAGTCTTAGTGGAGCGAGTGCTTGATGAGCACCGCGTGCTGGCTCATGTACGAGCAAGTAAATCACCAAAACCAGGTACAGAACTTATTCTCGAAGGTAAAGCGCAGGCGACTATGGTGGGTCGTCATGGCGAATTGTTTGAACTAGAGTTTAGCGATAGTCAAAATGTACTGGAAATTTTAAACGATATTGGCCATATGCCACTGCCACCTTATATTGACCGTCCAGATACTGACGAAGACCGCAAACGCTATCAAACAGTTTACGGTGAAAAACCTGGCGCGGTTGCAGCGCCAACTGCTGGCCTACATTTTGACGATACGCTCATGGCAGCAATAAAAGCTAAGGGCGTAAACATGGCATTTGTTACTCTGCATGTTGGCGCGGGCACATTTCAGCCGGTACGCGTAGACTCGGTTGATGATCATATAATGCACTCCGAATACATTGAAGTGCCTGATGATGTTGTTGCAGCAGTCGCTGCAACCAAAGCTAACGGCGGCAGAGTGATTGCGGTAGGCACAACTTCGGTACGTTCATTGGAATCAGCAGCTAAGATACATGGCGGCCAATTAGCCAGTTACTTTGGTGACACCGATATTTTTATTTACCCAGGTTATCAATTTAACGTAGTTGATGCCATGGTCACTAATTTTCACTTGTCAGAATCGACATTGATCATGTTGGTTAGTGCATTTGCTGGGCAAGATAATATTATGAGTGCATACCAAACTGCAATTGCACAAAAATACCGCTTTTTTAGCTACGGCGATGCGATGTTTTTAACCCGTAAATAGTTTTTTCTATAAAAGCACTTAAAGCCCAGCCTTGTGTTGGGCTTTTTAGTTTTGATTTTTGCACTTTTAATTTCAGCTTTGAGCCCAATTAATAGTAATGGTTTTACAAAAAGGGTAGAATCGAGCGGTTAAATTATAGCTTGTTGGACTGTTTTTCTGACATTTGAGGATGATATGAAGTTTGAATTAGACCGTACAGACGGTAAAGCCCGCCGCGGCCGCTTGATTTTTGATAGAGGCGTAGTCGAAACGCCAGCATTTATGCCAGTAGGTACTTACGGTACTGTCAAAGGTATGACCCCAGATGAAGTCAAAGACACTGGTGCGCATATTTGCCTAGGTAACACCTTCCATTTAATGCTTCGCCCTGGTACTGAAATCATCAAGCAGCATGGTGGATTACATGGTTTTATGAATTGGGATAAACCAATTTTAACCGACTCAGGCGGTTTTCAAGTGTTTAGCTTAGGCGCAATGCGTAAAATTACCGAAGAAGGTGTATTGTTTAGCTCGCCTGTTAACGGTGAAAAAATTATGCTTTCACCAGAAAAAGCCATGCAAGTGCAGCGTGATTTAGGTTCAGACATCGTAATGATTTTTGACGAATGTACGCCTTATCCTGCCACCGAAAAAGAAGCTAAAGATTCAATGGAGTTATCACTTCGTTGGGCTAAGCGTTCAAAAGAAGGTCACGGTGACAATCCATCAGCTTTATTTGGTATTATCCAAGGTGGTATGTATCCGGAGTTGCGTGCTCAGTCACAACAAGGTCTTGAAGAAATTGGTTTTGATGGCTACGCACTCGGTGGTTTATCGGTCGGTGAGCCAAAAAATGAGATGATTAACATTCTTGATCACTGTGCTTATAAAATGCCAGAGAACAAACCCCGTTACCTTATGGGTGTAGGTAAACCTGAAGACTTAGTTGAAGCCGTTCGTCGCGGTATCGATATGTTTGACTGTGTAATGCCAACTCGTAATGCGCGTAATGGTCATTTATTTATAACCGGTGGCATTGTGAAAATTCGTAATGCTGTGCACAAAACAGATACCGGCCCACTTGATCCTGAGTGTGATTGCCATACTTGTAAGAATTATTCGCGCGCGTACCTACATCATCTTGATAAATGTAACGAAATTTTAGGTGCACGACTAAACACAATTCATAACTTACGTTACTATCAGCGCGTTATGGAAGGTTTACGTAATGCGATCGGTGACGGTAAGTTAGATGAATTCGTAAATGATTTTTATGCACGCCGCGGCCAAGAAGTGCCAGAGCTTGCAGATACCACAAATTAAATTTAAAAATTAAAGAGGAAGTGTTATGAGTTTATTTATTTCAAACGCCCACGCAAGTGCGGCAGGTGCAGCGCCAGCCGGTGGTGGTTATGAGATGTTGATCATGCTAGCTATCTTTGGCTTAGTATTTTACTTCTTGATTTACCGTCCACAAGCTAAGCGTGTAAAAGAACATAAAGCGCTGATGAATGCGATGGCAAAAGGCGATGAAGTTCTTACTCAAGGTGGTTTAGTGGGTAAAATCGCTAAAATCTCTGACGATAAAGATTTCATTGTTATTTCACTTAACGATCAAGCTGAAGTAACTGTACAAAAATCAGCAGTGTCAGCAGTATTGCCTAAAGGCACAATGAAGTCGCTATAATAATAAGGACGCCCACGTGTTAAACAAGTTTCCATTATGGAAGTATTTACTTGTTCTAGCTGTGATTGCGGTAGGTCTTTTATATGCCTCTCCTAATTTGTATGGTCGTGATCCGGCCATACAAATTTCAGGTACTAAAGGAACTGATGCAGATCTAGCTGTAGTAGACAAAGTAAATGCGACCCTCAAAGAGCACAATGTTACCGTAAAATCAGTTAAGTTCGAAAACGGTCAAGTGTTGATCCGCTTTAAAAATGTTGAAGAGCAGCTTAAAGCGCAAGATTTATTGCGTGATTCATTGAGCGACGATTACATCTCAGCCATTAACATGGCCCCGGCGCAACCTCATTGGTTAAAAGCCCTTGGCGGCAATCCAATGAAATTGGGCTTGGATTTAAGTGGCGGTGTTCACTTTACGATGGAAATTGACATGGTGACAGCGGTTGATAACGCGCTGGAACAAATGGATCAAGACTATAAAAGTGATTTACGTGAAGAAAAACTACGCTATCGCACGGTACGTCGTGTAGCTGGTACTGAACGTATTCGTGTGGAGATGCGCAGCGCAGAAGATAAAGATGCGGCAGAGCGTTTTTTACAGTCACGCTACCCATTACACAACTACATTGATGATAGCTCTAACGATAACGCGTTTTATGCCACCATCAGCGAGCAAAAACTCAAAGAAATTCGTGACTATGCTATCAAGCAAAACGAAACCATTATCCGTAACCGTATTAACCAAATCGGTGTTGCTGAGCCTAACGTACAACGTCAAGGTGCAGAGCGTATTATTGTGCAGCTACCAGGTGTTCAAGATACTGCGCGTGCGAAAGAGATTTTGGGTGCTACAGCAACCCTTGAGTTTCGTGAAGTAGACGAAAATGCCGATCCAACGGCAGCAGCGCAAGGGCGTATTCCGCCTGGTACTGAAATGATCATGAGCCGTGATGGCTACCCAGTGGTACTTAAAAAACGCATTATTCTCGAAGGTAGTCACATTACTGGTGCGCAATCGGGTGCCGATGAATACCAACGTCCGCAAGTAAGTATTAGCCTTGATAGCAAAGGCGGCGCGAAAATGAATGCTTTCACTAAGCGTGCTATTGGCAAGCGTATGGCGACGGTATTTATAGAGTATAAGCCTTCTGGTAAAACAGACGAAAACGGTAAAGCGCTACCACCAATTAAGGTGGAAGAAGTGATCAACGTTGCAACTATACAAGCGCGTCTTGATCGTTCGTTTCGCATCACCGGCATTGATAACCCTGCAGAAGCACATAACTTAAGTTTATTACTACGTGCTGGAGCACTTGTTGCGCCAATTCAAATTGTTGAAGAGCGCACGGTAGGGCCAAGCTTAGGTCAAGAAAATATCGAAGCAGGTATGACAGCGGTTGCTTTAGGTTTCTTGTTTGTACTGATCTTTATGTTAGTTTATTACAAAGGTTTTGGCTTAGTCGCTAATATTGCCTTAGCAGCTAACTTAGTATTGATTGTGGGTGTTATGTCGTTGATCCCAGGCGCTGCACTAACACTGCCAGGTATTGCTGGTATCGTACTAACGGTAGGTATGGCAGTTGATGCCAACGTACTAATATTTGAGCGTATTCGCGAAGAGCTGGCCGATGGACGTAGTCCGCAACAGGCTGTTCATCATGGTTATGATAGTGCTTTTAGTACAATTTTTGATGCCAATATTACCACCTTAATTGCTGCGATTATCTTGTTCGCAGTGGGTACAGGCCCAATTGCTGGTTTCGCAGTGACACTTGCGATAGGTATTATCACCTCAATGTTTACAGCCATTGTTGGTACCCGTGCGGTAATCAACTTATGTATTGGTGGTAAGCGCATTGATAAGCTGTCAATTTAAGGAGCAGATATGCAAATTTTAAAATTAGGCGGCAGAACTTTAGGGTTTATGTCGCTGCGCAAAGTTGCTATGAGCATCTCAACGCTACTTATTTTGGCATCGTTCGCATCGTTCTTCGTTAAAGGTTTAAACTTTGGCTTAGATTTTACGGGCGGTACAGCGGTAGAAGTCGGTTTTGCACAACCAGCAGACTTAAAGAAAGTACGTTCAGTGTTAGCTGAAAATGGTTTTGCAGATGCATCAGTACAATTATTTGGTTCAAGCCAAGAGATTTTGGTTCGCTTAGCACCGCGAGGTGATGATGTTAAAGCCGAAGTAATTGGTAACCAAGTAATTGATGCACTTAAAAAAGCCGATGATAGCGTAGTAATGCGTCGAATTGAGTTTGTTGGCCCAAGTGTAGGTGAAGACTTAAAAGAGCAGGGTGGCCTTGCCATGTTAACTGCGCTTATTTGTATCTTGATCTATGTGGCATTTCGCTTTGAGTGGCGTTTTGCGGTAGGCGCGGTGTCGGCACTTTTACACGATGTAATCATTACTTTAGGTTTGTTTTCAGTATTAGGGTTAGAGTTCGACTTAACCATATTGGCGGCAATACTGGCGGTAATAGGTTACTCTCTTAATGATACTATCGTTGTATCTGACCGTATTCGTGAGAACTTCCGCAAAGTGCGTATCGACGATACTGTTGAGATAATTGATATTTCATTAACGCAAACACTTAACCGTACTCTAGTAACTTCAATTACCACTATTTTAGTATTAATCGCCTTGTTTGCTTGGGGTGGTCAAACTATTCATGGTTTTGCTACAGCGCTGTTATTTGGTGTGTTTATTGGTACTTACTCTTCGATTTATGTTGCTAGTGCCGTTGCGCTTGCAATGGGCGTAAGTAAAGAAGACTTAATACCAGAAGTTATCGAAAAAGAAGGCGCAGATTTAGACGCTATGCCATAGGTATGATTCTAATTTTACGTTTAAAAAACCGCTCATTGAGCGGTTTTTTGCTTTTAGGTATTGATGCCGCGCAAGCTGTATTAGGGATCAGATTATAGGTGTCAGATTTCAGGTAGAGCTAGTCTCCAGCCTTCAATCTCTTGCATTTCACTTTTGTGTGTAGCGAAGCGCCTCTGTGCGCTCGTGAGCATAAAATTGCGCGAGGTAAACTCTAGCCTACGGGTTGGCATCGGTGTTTTAATATGCGTAGGCGCGACTTTATGCCTAGTAAGTTGTATTGAGGGGTTAGATTTCAGGTGGAGCTAGTCTCAGTCTTTAACCTAATGCCTTTCACTTCTTTGTGTAGCCTAGCGCCTCGGTGTTCTCTGTGGTGAAATTTATTTTTAAGATAGAATACAGAGCAGATTTTTCGTGGCTGAAGCCAACTCCTACGAGTTAAAGCTTATAACTCAACCTCCGTGTAGCGAAGCGACTCGGTGTTCTCTGTGGTGAAATTGTTTTTTCAAATAGAATGCAGAGCAGGATTTTTCGTGGCTGAAGCCAACTCCTACGAGTGAAGAGTCGGGCTTAAACTTATCGCTAAAGCCCTCTGTGTAGCGCGAAGCGCCTCGGTGTTCTCTGTGGTGAAATTTATTTTTCAAATAGAATGCAGAGCAGGATTTTTCGTGGCTGAAGCCAACTCCTACGAGTGAAGAGTTGGGCTTAAACTTACCGCTTAAAGCTCTACAGCTTATGATTCAGCCTCTGTGTAGAGAAGCGACTCGGTGTTCTCTGTGGTGAAATTGTTTTTTCAAATAGAATGCAGAGCAGGATTTTTCGTGGCTGAAGCCAACTCCTACGAGTGAAGTGCTAGGGTTACAACTTATCGCTTAAAGCTTATGGCAAAAGCCCTCTGTGTAGCGAAGCGCCTCGGTGTTCTCTGTGGTGAAATTGTTTTTTCAAATAGAATGCAGAGCAGGATTTTTCGTGGCTGAAGCCAACTCCTACGAGTGAAGAGTCGGCCTTAAACTTACCACTTAAAACTTACAGCTTATAGCTTGGTTTCTTCTTCTATCGCACTCACCACAAAATACGGATTCAAATATTCATCCTTAGTATTGTAAACAAGCGGGCTGCCATCAAGCTTAGTGACTTTTGCGCCGGCGATTTCGGCTATAGCGTGACCTGCGCCGGTGTCCCATTCGCAGGTTGGGCCTAGGCGTGGGTAAATATCGGCGCTGCCTTCGGCGACTAAGCACAGTTTTAGTGAACTGCCTTTTGAGACCATTTCCACCTCGTCAAAGCGTTTTATAAACTCGGCTAAATCCGGTGATGGATGCGAGCGGCTGCCGACTACGCGAATTAGGCCTTTGTTTGCTTTGGTGGTGACTTTAAGCTCAATGCGCTCATCACCGCGGTCCTTAAATGCGCCGATTGCCTCTGCTGCCAGATAAGACACGCCTAGCGCAGGCGCATCTACTACCGCTAAGATAGGCTTGCCGTTTTCAATCAAGGCGATGTTAACGGTAAACTCACCGTTCTTTTTAATAAACTCTTTAGTGCCGTCGATTGGGTCAACCAGCCAATAGCGGGTCCACGTTTGACGGATATCCCAGCTGATATCGGCACTTTCTTCACTTAATACTGGGATCTCTGGGGTTAAGTGGGCTAGGCCATTGGCAATCACTTTGTGAGCTGCAAGATCGGCGTCGGTTACAGGGCTTTCATCAGCTTTGTACTCAACGTTAAAATCCTTTTCGTAAATCCCCATAATAGCGCTGCCAGCTTGGCGGGCAAGGATCAGTATTTCTTCGAGCAGTTCCGTTTGGTTCATGACTTAACCTTTAATAATTTGCTGTTGTTTTAGA
The DNA here is from genome assembly GCF_014163985.1 of Pseudoalteromonas sp. SR41-4. NCBI lineage: Bacteria > Pseudomonadati > Pseudomonadota > Gammaproteobacteria > Alteromonadales > Pseudoalteromonadaceae > Pseudoalteromonas > Pseudoalteromonas sp. SR41-4. The sequence goes on from NZ_JACJEI010000007.1 coordinate 35,162, forward strand.
TACGCTATCAGCTCTTGCACCGATTGGTCTAGGGTGTTTTTACTGGTATCTAAGATTATTTCCGGTGAATGGGGTATTTGGTAGTCTGAATCAATACCTGTGAAGTGTTTTATTTCACCTGCGCGGGCTTTTTTGTATAAGCCTTTTGGATCGCGGCTCTCGCATACGTCCAGAGGTGTGTCTAAAAACACTTCAATAAATTCACCGTCATCGACTAAGTTTCTGACCATATCGCGTTCAGCGCGAAATGGGGAAATAAATGCGGTGAGTACCAATAATCCAGCATCGACCATTAGTTTGGCGGTTTCACCAACGCGGCGAATATTTTCGATACGGTCTTCGTCGCTAAAGCCTAAATCTTTACACAAGCCGTGGCGTACATTGTCGCCATCAAGCAGGTAGGTGTGAATACCTTGTTGATTGAGTGCGCTTTCAAGGGCGTTTGCTACGGTGCTTTTACCTGAGCCGGAAAAACCAGTGAACCATAAAATAGCCGGTTTATGGCTTTTGTGTTCGCTACGTTGTGCTTTAGTAATGGCATAGTTATGCCAAACAATGTTCTCATCCATTATAAAACTCTCTTATGAGTAAGCGCTGGCTTAAAATGGAAATACCAGCGGGATCAGGGTTAATACCGTTATTGAATAAATAATAGAAAGCGGTAAGCCCATTAATACATAGTCTTTTAAACGATAATTGCCGGCGCTATAAACCATCAGGTTAGTTTGATAACCAAATGGTGATATAAAGCTTGCAGATGCACCAAAGGCGACCGCCATAATAAACGGCAGCGGGTCAACATTAAAGCCCATTGCTAATGCATAAGCGACAGGGAATGATAGTGCCGCTGCGGCGTTATTGGTGATAAGTTCGGTGAACATTACTGTCATTACAAAAATCGCGATAAACGCACCATAGGGGCCAAAATCACCGAGTACATAAAACAATGCTGCAGATATTTGTCCAGCTAGGCCGGTGCCTATCATCAGTTTTGCAAGGCCAATGGCGCTACCAACTACAGCGAGTAACTCAATAGGAAAACGGCGTTTTACTTCACTCAGCTTTATCGTTCCCGTGAGCATTAAGCCAATCAGCAATACTAATAAGCCTTTTACCAGTGGTACATAGCCAATAATACTCAGCCCAAGTACCGTTGCAAAGCTCGCTAATACTAAGTTAGATTGCTTGGGCGCTAAGTGAGTTTGTAAATCAAGCCCGGAAATATACACAAATTCGCGTTTTAAATTAGGCAGACTATAAAAGTCTTTACCTGGTGCGAGGATCAGTGAGTCTCCCGCTTGCAGCTGCACTTTACCAAGGCCACCTTGCAAGCGGTCATGGCCGCGACGAATAGCGATAACAGCGGCATGAAACTGTTCACGAAAACGCGCTTCTTTAACTGTTTTTCCTATAAATTTAGATGATTGGCTGACAACAACTTCAACGAGGTGCTCAACATCTTTTTGATGTTTATCGTGAACTATTTTTAGCCCGTCAAAGCGTGTTAGCAATGGCACTGATTTGATGTCACCGACAAACAGCAATACATCGCCCGCTTTAATCACTTGTTGCGGGGTCACTGCACAAATGCGTTTATCGCCGCGAATAATTTCTGCTAGGAATAAGTCTTTAAGTTCGCGCAGGCCATTTTCTTCTACGCTTTTACCAATTAGTTTTGAGCCTTCTTCTATTTTACCTTCGAGATAAAAAGGCACCACTTCTTGATCGTTTTTGCCGTTGTCTGGCAAATATTTTAGCATCACTAAAATAGTGATCAGGCCCACACTTAATGCGCCTAACCCGACTATGGTAAAGTCGAAAAAGCCTAGCGGTGCCATGCCTGCATCAACGGCAAAACCATTGACGATTAAATTTGTTGAAGTACCAATTAAGGTAATTGTGCCACCTAAAATAGCAGTATACGACAGCGGTAATAGTAGCTTTGAAGGTGAATGGTTTGGATTGTCTTTTATGGCAGTAATGAGCGATGCGACAACCGCTGTATTATTGGTAAATGAGGATAAAAACGCTGTAGAAAGTCCGAGCTTAGTGACTGAGCTGGTTAAACTTCCTTTTGATAATGACTGGGCAAGCTTTTGTACGAGTGTAGTTTTTTCAACCGCAATCGAAACCAGTACTAATAACACTAAGGTGATCAGTGATGGATTGGCGTAGTTGATCAGCATATCTTCAAGGTCGATTAACCCGCCTAGATATGCGGTGCCAATGGCGCCAACAAAAAGCCATGCTGGCTTTAGCCGCGTGCCAAACAGGCACCCGACTAAAGTTAGCATAATGCCTGTTAATACTAGCTGTTGATACATGCTTTATATGTCCTTAACAGGCAAAGTTGGTTATTTAAGCTTTGATATATCAAGCGCTTGCCAATGTGGGAAGTGCTTGCGTACTAACGCATTAAATTCAACTTCAAACTCACTAAAGTTACCCGTTTGTTCTTGCTTAGCAAGCACGTTTTCAATCATACCCGCCGCAACAGTTAAGTTAGATAAACGATCGATTAAAATAAACGCACCGGTTTCGTGATTGTTGTGATAAGCATCGGCCAAAATGGTTTCGGTCAATTCTAGGGTAACAATCGCGATTTCGTTTAACTGCAGGCTGTCTGCGCTGCCGTGTTCAAGGGTGTTCACATCAATGGTGTGATCAATCTTTTTCACGATAGCCGAAGTATTTTTACTGCCTAGCTTAAAGTTATAGCTTTTACCCAGTACCAGCGGCGCTTCGTGCATCCACACAAGCTTTGCTTGTACTTGGTTAGTTACAGTCGCTGTTGAATCAGCAGGAACGATCACGTCCCCTCGGCTAATATCAATTTCAGTGTTAAGCGTTAAAGTAATTGCTTGACCAGCTTCGGCTGTGTCTAAGTTGCCGTCAAAGGTGACAATCTCTTTAATGCTTGAGGTTTTACCTGATGGCAATACTTTAATAGCATCACCAACGCGTAATTTTCCTGAGGTCAAAGTACCTTGGAAACCACGGAAGTTTAGGTTAGGGCGTACTACATACTGCACAGGGAAACGCGCTTCAAAGCCAGTGTCTGTTTCAGCTGCTGGTGAGTCTTCTAATAACTCAAGCAGTGGTTTATCTGTGTAATATGGTGTGTGCTCTGAGCGTGTTACTACGTTATCGCCTTTAAGCGCCGACATAGGCACAAACTTGATGTTAGATACGTTAAGTTGCTCGGCAAATTTTAAATAATCGGCTTTAATGCGCTCATAAACGGTTTCGTCAAAATCAACAATATCCATTTTATTCACGGCAACAACAAACTGTTTAATACCCAATGAATCACAGATAAAGCTGTGACGCTTAGTTTGTACTTGCACACCGTAGCGCGCATCAACAAGAATAATCGCTACATCACTGGTTGATGCACCGGTTACCATGTTGCGCGTGTATTGCTCATGCCCTGGAGTATCAGCAATAATGAATTTACGTTTAGCCGTTGAAAAATAACGGTACGCTACATCAATAGTTATGCCTTGCTCACGCTCAGCTTGTAAGCCGTCAACCAGTAGTGCTAAATCGAGCTCTTCACCGGCATTACCGACTTTTTCGTTATCTTTATGCAGTGCTGCTAACTGATCTTCATAAATTTGGTGGCTGTCGTGCAGTAGGCGGCCAATTAGGGTTGATTTACCGTCATCCACACTACCACAGGTCAGCATACGCAATAGGCTTTTGTCTTGTTGGCGAGCAAGATAGGCGTCGATGCCAATTGCTTTTACTTCGTTAATTGTATCGCTAGTATTAATAGACATTAGAAATAGCCCTCACGTTTTTTCTTCTCCATTGAACCTGCTGAATCGTGGTCAATTACCCGACCTTCACGTTCAGATGACGTAGATAGCAGCATTTCTTCGATAATCTCAGTCAGTGTACTGGCTGTTGATTCCACTGCACCGGTAAGTGGGTAACAACCTAAAGTACGAAAACGAACAGATTTCATCATGGGTACTTCGCCTTCTTTAAGCGGCATACGCTCATCATCAACCATGATCAAAGTACCATCACGCTCTACAACAGGGCGCTCTTTGGCTAAGTAAAGCGGAACCATATCGATGTTTTCTTGATAGATATATTGCCAAATATCAAGTTCAGTCCAGTTAGAAAGTGGGAATACACGGATGCTTTCGCCAGGGTTAACTTGACTGTTATAGGTATTCCAAAGCTCTGGACGTTGGTTTTTTGGATCCCATCTGTGGTGTTTATCACGGAATGAATAAACACGCTCTTTAGCGCGAGATTTTTCTTCGTCGCGGCGTGCACCACCAAACGCGGCATCAAAGCCATATTTATCAAGCGCCTGTTTTAAGCCTTGGGTTTTCATGATATCGGTATGCTTACCAGAGCCATGAGTAAATGGGCTGATATCAATCGCTAAGCCTTCAGGATTTTTGTGGACGAGTAAGTCAAAACCGTATTCTTTTGCTAAGCGATCACGAAATTCGATCATTTCTTTAAACTTCCAGTTGGTATCAACGTGAAGCAGTGGAAACGGAATTTTACCTGGGTAAAACGCTTTACGCGCTAAATGTAAAAGTACCGATGAATCTTTACCGATTGAGTAAAGCATAACTGGGTTCTCAAACTCAGCAGCAACTTCGCGCATGATTTTGATACTTTCAGCTTCTAATTGCTGAAGGTGAGTTAAAGCCATTGTTAGTCGTCCTACTAAAATGATTAAAAGTTAAAATCTAAATAGTTTAAAGCTATGCCACGTCTGTAAGCGGTTGTGCAAAGCTACTAGTTTGGGCTTTTGTGCCAAACCAATGAAGTTCTTCATGTAATGAAGCAACTTCACCAATAATTAATAATGCCGGTGAAATAATGCTGTGACGCTCGATTAAATCGGCCAGCTCACCTAATTTACCGGTTACAACGCGTTGATTTTTGCGAGTACCGTTTTCAATAATTGCCACGGGTGTATCTGCACCGCGACCATGTTTTAATAATTGTGCTTGAATATGGGGAGACTTAATTACACCCATATAAATAGCCAGAGTTTGGTTTGGTTTTGCCAGTGATTGCCAATCTAGTTCTTGACCGTCTTTTTTACAGTGACCAGTTACAAACTGTATGGCTTGTGCATGGTCACGGTGCGTTAGCGGAATACCCGCATAAGCGCTACAACCTGCGGCAGCAGTTATGCCAGGGACGATTTGGTAATTTACGTTATTAGCTGCCAGTACTTGAACTTCTTCACCACCACGGCCATAAATAAACGGGTCGCCACCTTTAATGCGGCACACTTTTTTACCTTGCTTGGCAAGGTCAACTAGCATTTGGTTAGTATCTTCTTGCACGACACTGTGATCGCCTAAGCGTTTACCCACACAAATTAAATCAGCATCGCGGCGTACTAGCTCCATAATTTCGTCAGAGACTAGAAAGTCATACACCACCACATCAGCTTGTTGCATTAGTTGCAGTGCTTTCAGTGTTAATAGCTCTGGATCTCCTGGACCTGCGCCAATTACGTATACTTCACCTTCAGGATCCAGTTTGCTATCGAGTAATTGTTCAAGCTGTACGCTTGCGGCAGCTGTATCACCCGTTTGTACTTTGCTGACGACAGATGAATCAAATACGCCTTCCCAAAATTGGCGACGATCAGCAAAACTCGTAAAGCGCTGTTTTACTTTGTCGCGAAAGCTGCCAACTAAACTTGCAAGCGGGCCGATGTGTTGTGGAATAAGCGTTTCTAACTTCTCGCGTAAGCGCCGTGCTAATACCGGCGCTGTGCCAGCACTTGAAATTGCAATAGTGATCGGGTCACGATCAACAATTGAAGGAAAAATAAAGGTGCATTTAGGTTGGTCATCCACCACGTTAACGAATACATTTCGTGCATTTGCTAGTTCAAATACGCTGTTATTTACGTCATCATTGTCGGTTGCGGCAATGACCAGCATTTTGCCATCAAGATGTGATTCATCAAAAAAAGCGTCAATTAGAGTGACATCATTATTTTGTGCATGCTCTTTTAATTCATCACAAAACCAAGGTGCTACTAAAGTGACATCAGCGCGAGCTTTCAAAAATGCACGGCACTTACGTAACGCAACCTCTCCACCGCCAACAACCAATACTGGTTTATTGTCGAGCTTGGTAAAGATAGGTAAATATTGCATGTGTAGACCCTTGGAAAAAATTACAGCAAAGATGCTTTTCAGGAACTCAGAATATAGTGGCGTAAGCTAAGTAAAAAATAATTAAAACCCAGTTAATATAACTAAAAGTTATATAGGGTTATCCGATTTGGCTTAAGCCTTAGTTAACAGGGGATTGCGCCGAGTTACAAGTACTATAATGACTATATATCGAGCTTAGAGTGTTTGGTTATTAGCTATAGCGAGAATAGTTAAATTTGGTACTATTGCTAATACATGAACTTACTTGGTGGATTTATGACAACGCAACTAACTGATGCGGCATTGGCCGTGCAATTAATGGATTTAACCAGTTTAAATAGTAATGATAGCGCGGCAACAATACAGGCCTTGGTGGCTAGTATTAAGCCCAACCTAGGTATTCCGGCTGCAGTGTGTGTTTATAGTGAGTTTGTTGATGACGCCAAGCTTGCTTTAGCTGAGCGCGAGCTTAGTTATGTAAAAGTCGCCACAGTAACTAACTTTCCCTCAGGCAACAGTGAGCTAAGTGAAGTAATTAATGAAACATTAATCGCAATAGAGCGTGGCGCAGATGAAATTGATTTGGTGTTACCGTATCAGGCCTTAATCGCGGGGGACGAAGCCACAGCGCTAGAATATGTGCGTGCCAGTAAAGAGTGTTGTCCTGAACACGTACAATTAAAAGTAATTATAGAATCCGGCGCACTAAAAACAGCGCAGTTGATAACACTGGCGACAGAAATAGCAATTGCCGGTGGTGCTGACTTTGTTAAAACCAGCACCGGCAAAGTAGCTACAAATGCCACTCTTGAAGCAACCGAAGTGATGTTAAGTACGATTAAAAAGTCGCCGCGTGTAGTCGGTTTTAAAGCTGCAGGTGGCGTGAAAACGGTTATGGATGCAAGTAATTACTTACAGCTAGCGACTGATATTATGGGAGTAAGTTATTTGAATCCGTCAACATTTAGATTTGGTGCATCAAGCCTGTTAGCTGATGTATATGCGGTACTTAATGACGCGTCATAGTGAGCAAGAAAAATTACAACTTGAGCATGATGCAGGTAAGTTGTTCTTGCGTTGCTATGAACATCGCTTTGGTATTCCAATGCGCCATATTTGGCATAATCAGCCGAGTAAACCAGATATCAGTTGCTATCGTAATGAACAGAAGCTTGATATTGAAATAGCACATTTATATGCCAGCGAAACCGAAGCCATGGCAGTACTCGGCAGGCCTTTATCTATAAGCATGCAACGAGATCTTGCTGATATGGCAATGCAACCAAGTGAGCAGCGGCTGCACTGTGCACTGCAGCGGTTATTAGAACAAAAAGGAAAAAAGCACTATCAATCAGAGCAAACATGGCTGCTTATTCGTAACGCCAGCACCATTTGGCATAAAGCGGATTTTGACGCTGAGTTACAGAATATAACGATACCGCTTACCCATCCTTTTCAACAAATTTGGTTGCTTTGTGATTTTTATCAGGGCGAGCTGTTACAGCTGTTCTAAGTATTTAGATGGTATAGCAGCCAAGAATAAACTGGCTGCTAAATAACTTGATCTTTGGTTAGTTAATTTTAAACATACTACCTAAGCTCTCAAGCCCTGACTTATTGGTTTTAGCAATACATTGACTTTCATCGAGTGACTTTTTGGTTGCTTCGTCTGCAAGTCCCGACACTTTTAATTGTTTCTCTTGTTGGTATTCGCGCAGTGCGATAACTGTTTGACGATCGTACTTAACATCTTCAGTTTCAAATTCTTCATAATCGGGTTGGTTTTTTAAATAACCTAAACAGACTAGATTCATCCGAGACATGGCTAAATCCATCTTTTCATAATGCGGCATTCTATGTGTAGGTACATCGACTTTTGCTACTGGAGCAACGGCTTTTGACTTGGCAGCCGTGGTAGTAAGCGGTGGTGGTGCTGTGTATCCAGGTGCTAGGGTATTATTACTGTTATAGCGATAGTAAGTGGCAGGGACTTTAGTTTGTAAAAACTCTACAGCTTTGATTATCACTTCGCGGAGCGCTTTTTCTTTAGGGGTGTTTGACCAGCCACTTAAATTACCACCGACTAATGCACCGCCAAAATTAGTTGCCGCACTGGTAAAATCAAAATCTTTGCTGCCTCCTTCGACGCTGGTGGCTGCTAAAATACGTGAGGTGCGAGTATCGATAAGGCGTAAATCAATCGCCATATGCGAGCCTGAAAAACCTGCCGATACTGAGCTAAACACATCACCTATAAAACCGCCAGTACCAACACTGGCACCTGAGCTGTCGTCATCAAATTCAGTTACCGCTGCTACCACAACTATTTCGGCTCCTTCAATTTCACCGTAAGCTGCCCCTGATGCTGCGCTAACACGACCCGAAGCCGCTAGATCTTGCTCAGATAACACTGCATCTAACGCTTGGCGTTCAAGTACGATAAAGCGATTGGTGCCTACCAAAGCTGTGGTGAGTTGGTCGGCCATGCCTTCACCTATTTCTTTTCGCCACCAATGAGAGTCATTCGATTTATCGGTAAAGCGTGCCACGGCAATACGCGCTTTTGGACCATTATATTGTTGTTGGGCGACTTCATTAATGTTTGGTGAATCTTGGTTTGAAGTGACCTTGGTCGAGGTACTTTGGCAAGCGCTAAGACTGCTAGCAACGAGGGTTGCCAACAGTACTTTTTTAGTTGTTGTGAGCATATGATTTTCCTTAATTAATGTGCCAAATAGAAACAATGAAGGTTTTTATTCTACAAATTGTTTTAAAGTTAATTTAAAGAAATCATAAGGTTAAAAATAGTACTGAGGCGAACACTTTAGTCACACAGGCGAAGTTTTTGCATTCAGGTTGGTATTTTCCCTAAACTGCTTGGGCGAAACGTTATGCTTTGCCTTAAAGCAGCGAGCAAAGTAACTTTGTGAGCTAAAGCCGACTTTTTCAGCAATTAAACCTATACTCAGATCGCTGTCGCTAAGTAACTTTTCAGCATACTCTAAACGAGTATTACGAATATAATCACTGGGAGTTAAATTGTAGAGTGCTTTCATTTTCAGTTGTAAGGCACGTGGGCTTAAATATAATCCTGCAGCGAATTCTTCAATACTAAACGCTTCGTTGTGATAGTTATCACGGATGATGTTTTTCAGGCGTTCGGTAAATTGGTAATCTTTACTTTGTGTAAGCTGCGGATCGAGTACCAGCGGCGGAGCATGAGCCGCAAGCTGCTTTGCTAAGTGCCGATTAAGGACTGCACGAATACTCAGTAACCCTTGTACTCTACTGAGCAGTAATTGCGGCTCAAATGGTTTACTTAAAAAATCATCTGCTAGTAAATCAAGGCCTTTTAGTCTGCTTTGTGTATCGGCTTTTGCTGACAATAATAACACCGGTATATGGCTGGTAATGTTATTTGTGCGTAGCGCATTAAGTAATTGATAACCGTCCATGCAAGGCATCATCACATCGCTGATCACTAGATCTGGCATTTCTGTTTGGCAGATGGCTAAGCCTTGTTCGCCGTTAATAGCACTTAAGCAGTGGTACTCAGTAGCAAACAAAGTCAGCAGTAGTTCGCGCATTTCGTCGTTATCTTCAACAATCAGTAGCTTTTGCGAATTGCTGGGGCGGGTTGCTTCATTTACTGGTGCTGCTAGCGAAGTTGCGCCATGCTCTGCTTCAGTCAAAGGCAGAGATACAGTAAAACAACTGCCTTTACCTACTTCACTTGTTAGTGAAATCTGCCCGCCGTATTGCTCTAGCAATTGTTTAACTAAAGCAAGGCCAATTCCACTGCCGTTTTGATTTTGTGCTGCAACACGCGTAAAGCGTTCAAAAATAATGCCTTGTTGGTGTTTTTCGATGCCAATACCGGTGTCAACAATCGCGATATGAGCCATGTTATTATGCACTGATAAGCTAATCTCAACTTGACCGCCTGAGTGGGTATATTTGAGGGCATTACTAACTAAGTTGGTAATAATTGACGTTGCATGTTCTGGCTCAAGTGCTATGCAGCAAGAGCCTTGGCTGAGATCTGTCATTGTTACGTGAATACCTTTTTGTTCAAACAGCACCGTGAAGTCAGCAACCAGCTGCTTTATAAATGGTGCTAAAGGATAGGGCGAAACGTAATGTATAGCGCAGCTGGGGCGTTGGCTTAGCTGTAATAGTTGATTTATTAAGGTCAGCAAACGTAGGCTATTGCGTTTGATCATCGATAATTGTTTTTGGCTAGCTTGATCTTTATGGTTTAGCTGCAAGCTTTCAAGTGGCGCGAGTATTAAACTCAGAGGCGTTTTTAATTCATGGCTAATATTATCTAAAAATTGACTTTTTAAGCGATTCAGTTCACGGGCTTGATTACTTGTTTGTTCGGCCAGCTTAGCGCGGTATAGCGAGGCCGCAATAAGCCAAATAATAACCCCAGTGAGAAGAACATAACCGGCATAGGCAAGGCGACTTTGCCACCACGGCGGCACCACCGTGAAATCGAGCATAGCTTTAGCATTACTCCACTGGCCATACTGATCTTTTACTTTTAGTTGCAGCTGATAGTCGCCTGCGGGCAGTTGCGGGTAGTTTATTTGTCGTTGTTGTGCGTTGGTATATAGAAATTGCTTATCAAAACCAGCGAGTTTGTATGCATATTGATATTGTTGAGGTGCCGACGGGCTATTTAATGCTGAGAACTTAAAGCCGATCACGCCGACACCTTTGTTAAAGGAGAGTGTTTGTATATAGCTAATTAATTTCGCAGCTTGAGTCTCGTGCTTAGTGTATGGGGCAGTGGCTATCGCTTGATTGTTAATTAGTAATTCGGTTAACACAGGCTCTGGAGTTGTAGCTGCCAGCTTTAGCTTAAGCGGATCAAATTGATTAAAGCCGTTGATCCCGCCAAAAAATAGTTCACCGTTCTGCGCTTGATAAGCCGCGCCGAGAATAAATGAATTATGTTGCACGCCATCACGGGGTAAAAAATGCTGCATATTTTCAGAGCTGGGCTGATAACGTGTTAAACCTTGGTTGCTTGCCAGCCACAGGTAACCTTTGGCATCCTGTTTAATGGCAAAAATATTATCGTTTAGCAGGCCATCATGCTCGGTGATTCGGGTTATCTCTGCCGTTGTTTTATTCAGTTTATTTAAGCCTCCAAAAGTACCCACCCACAGTGTATTGTCATCTTGCAGATGAAGGGCGGTAACCATGTTATGACTTAAGCTATTTGGGTTTGTTTGATCGGCTTGATAATGGCTAAATTCATTGTTGTTGAGGGTGAGTTTATTTAAGCCAACTCGAGTACCAGCCCAAATTGCATTAGCAACGTTATCGTAAACGAGGCTAAATACGGTGTTGTTCGATATACTATTGTGTTGTTCCGAGTGCTTAAAATGCTCAATGGTCAAGTTATCTGGGTTAAACAGACTTAAACCTTGATTGCTTCCCAACCATAAGTTGCCGTTCCGATCGCTGGTGATCGCATAAATGTTATTGCTGCTGAGCTGGTGGCTTTGCACTGTGAATGATGTAAAGTCATCGCTTTCGCGGTTATAACGCAATAAACCGCCACCATAGGTGCCAATCCAAATACGCTGTTGGCTATCTTCATGAAGGCTGAATATATTGTTGTTGGTAAGGTTGCTGGTATCGACGTGATAGCGCACAAAGCCGTCTTTTGTTTGTCTATTTAACCCGTTGCGGGTACCGACCCATAATTGCCCTTGCGAATCTTTAAGTAAGGCCCGGATAAAATCATGGCTAATACTGTTAGGGTCATCGCTGTGTTGTTGATGATTAAATTGATTTTGGCGCATATCGTAGCGTTGTAACCCATAACCATCAGTGCCTATCCACAGAATACCTTGCTGGTCTTGATACAAAGACAGTAAGTAATCATTAACAAGCCCATGACGTTGCTGTGGAAGGTGTTTAAATTGGCTAAAGCTTGTCAGAGTTGTTTGATAGTTGGGATTATAATATAAGCCTTGGCCGTAGCTGCTAAGCCAAAGATGCTCGTTATTATCGATTAAAATATCGCTTATCCATATACCATCTAGTTGTTTTATATCATTAAACTGTTCACTTTCTAAATCAAAGACACTAAGCCCTGTTTTACTGGCAATCAGTAGCTGCCCTTGTGGCGTGAGTTTTAGGCGCCATAGTTGCTTTTTACTTGCTGAAAAGTGGCTAAATTTAGCTGTCTTTGTATCAAATTTTATTAATCCTTCATTACTGGCCAGCCATAAATTTCGCTTAGCATCAATCACCATATCCTGAAAAATAATACTACCTTGGGTGTTTGGCGAGTAGGAAAAGTAGGCAGTTTCATGCTCGGCTACATTTAGGCGAGTTAAGTTACCATCTTCATGGCCTAACCATAAATTATTGTGTTGATCAGTAAGCATTGACCAAATGCGGTTATCTTTAATCGCTAATGGACTGCTACGGTTAAAATGAGTGAATGTACCGGTGTCTGTATTTAGGGCGTTTAGCCCTTGTGTAGCTGTAGAAAACCACAGCAGATTATTGTCAGTGGTAACACAGTCGGTGATCCAATTACTCGATAGACTTGGCTGGGTTGGATGAGACTTAAAGCGTTTAAATTCATAACCATCAAAACGGTTGAGCCCACCTTGGGTGGCGAACCAATGAAAACCACGGCGATCAGTTATGCTGCAAGTGACAGAGTTTTGCGTTAACCCCTGTTCATTAGAGAAGGAGTCTAAATGTAAAGACAGTGCCAGCGCGCTGTTATGAAATAGCCATAAAAAACCAATAATGGCCGGATAGATAGTTGTTTTTATTGTTAGCACGTGCTTCCTCGTGCGTAGTAATATCCCTTGAATTGAAACAATCATAAACTGCTTTTTAATCAATGTTAAGATGGATTTTTCAATCTAGTGATGAGATTTTGACTTATGGGCATCTTTTACACTTGTGTTAATGAATTGCGTAAGTATAATAGGCATCCACTTTGCAGGGGCGTAGTTCCAATTGGTAGAACAGCGGTCTCCAAAACCGATGGTTGGGAGTTCGAGTCTCTCCGCCCCTGCCATTTTATCCTGTTTGTGGGTAAAGTCTGAGGTTAAAAATCGGTTTAAATAAGTCTGTTTTTAAGTTTGGATTTTAATGGATTAACCCTGCCATAGTGTAGGGTTGTTGTGTCTGTAGTTAAGGTAATAATATTATGAGCACGAATGTAGAAACTCCATCAAGTGCGATGGATTCAGTAAAGTGGCTTGTGGCAATTGCGCTACTTGCAGGCGCAGTAGTTGGTAACTATATGTACGCAGATCAGTCTGTGTTATTACGTGCTATTGGTGTTGTTGTTGCTGTTGCCGCTGGTTTGGGGATTGCATCACAAACTGAAAAAGGGCGTACCTTCCTTGCTTTTGCAAAAGAAGCACGCATCGAAGTACGTAAAGTAGTGTGGCCTACGCGCCAAGAAACTACCCATACGACATTTATTGTAATGGTTGCAACTGCGATTATGGCACTTATCCTTTGGGGATTAGATGGCATTTTATTCCGCGCAGTAGGCTTTTTAACTGGATTGGAGATCTGATCCCATGTCGGATGAGAACAACGAAAAGAAACTACGTTGGTACGTAGTACAGGCTTTCTCAGGTTATGAGAAGCGTGTTGCACAAACTATTCTTGAGCATATCAAGATCGAAGGTTTGGAAGATAGCTTTGGTGAAGTATTAGTACCTACTGAAGAAGTGGTTGAGATGCGCGCTGGTCAAAAGCGTAAATCTGAGCGCAAGTTCTTCCCAGGTTATGTACTTATCCAAATGGATATGAACGATAAAAGCTGGCACTTAGTAAATAGCACCGCGCGTGTTATGGGCTTCATCGGTGGTACGTCTGATCGTCCAGCACCAATTAGCGCTAAAGAAGCTGATCGTATTCTTAACCGCTTACAAGAAAACGCTGAAGCGCCTAAGCCTGCAACGTTATTTGAACCAGGTGAAGTGGTACGTGTTGTTGACGGCCCATTTGCTGATTTCAGTGGTGTGGTTGAAGCTGTTGACTATGAAAAGAGCCGCGTAAAAGTATCGGTACTTATCTTTGGTCGTTCTACTCCTGTTGAACTTGAATTTGGTCAAGTTGAGCAAGATAGATAAACAAATTAACTGATTTATACCAAAAAATATATTGTTTGGTATAAAGCTTGAAAAAGGCCGCTGATTAACTTATAATCAGCGGCCTTTTTGTATTCAAAGTAAGCATTTCTTGGTTTGTATACAGAAAAGTGAGAAACCAATTTTTAAACTGGGAAGCCGCTAGAGTACGCGTCCTCGCGCGCACAAGGCTAAGACCCACCTAATGAGGTATTTATAATGGCTAAGAAAGTTGAAGCTCTAATCAAGCTACAAGTTGCTGCTGGTATGGCTAACCCTAGTCCTCCAGTAGGTCCAGCACTAGGTCAACACGGTGTAAACATCATGGAATTCTGTAAAGCGTTCAACGCACGTACAGAATCTATCGAAAAAGGCGCTCCAGTTCCTGTAGTGATCTCTGTTTACGGCGACCGTTCATTTACGTTCGACATGAAAACGCCACCGGCTGCTTACTTACTTAAGAAAGCTGCAGGTATCAAATCTGGTTCAGGCCGTCCTAACACTGAAAAAGTAGGCACAGTAACTCGTGCTCAACTTGAAGAAATCGTTGAGACAAAGAAACCTGACCTTACAGCTTCTGATTTAGAAGCTGCGGTTCGCACTATCGCAGGTTCTGCGCGTGCGATGGGCTTGAACGTAGAGGACTAAGATAATGGCTAAATTAACTAAACGTATGCGTACTATCCGCGAAAAAGTGGAAGCGACTAAAGATTACGAAATCACCGAAGCAGTTGCTCTTTTAAAAGAGTTAGCGACAGCTAAATTCGTAGAAAGTGTTGACGTTGCTGTTAACCTTGGTATCGATGCTCGTAAATCTGACCAAAACGTTCGTGGTGCAACTGTACTACCTAACGGTACTGGTCGTGACGTTCGCGTTGCAGTGTTCACACAAGGCGCTAACGCAGAAGCTGCGAAAGAAGCTGGTGCTGAACTAGTAGGTATGGAAGATCTTGCTGAGCTAGTTAAGAAAGGCGAGATGAACTTTGACGTTGTTGTTGCATCACCAGACGCTATGCGTGTTGTTGGTCAACTAGGTCAAATCTTAGGCCCACGTGGTCTAATGCCAAACCCTAAAACTGGTACTGTAACACCTAACGTTGCAGAAGCAGTTAAAAATGCTAAAGCTGGTCAAGTGCGTTACCGCAATGACAAAAATGGTATCATCCATACTACTATTGGTAAGGTTGATTTCACAGTTGAGCAACTTCAACAAAACCTTGAGTCGCTAATTGTTGCGCTTAAGAAGGCTAAGCCTTCACAAGCAAAAGGTGTTTACGTTAAGAAAGTAACCATCTCTACAACAATGGGCGCAGGTGTTTCTGTTGACCAAAGCACTTTAACAACAACTGTTGTTTAATTGAGTGTTTACATGGCGTGAAATTTATACTATAATTTTGCGCCATTTTGTTGAGAAATTTTGTTTTCTCAACAAGTAAAGAATTCGGGTTGAAGTCCATAATTTCGGTGCGCCTTCGGGCAAAACGATAAATTGGGCTTCCGTCCAAGACCGTAGGTGGCTTCGGCCTTAATATTCACCTACGTAGACGGTGTGAATCCCCAGATAGATTTTTCCTAATCTTCTGGCTCTCGCCGTAAAAAGCATCTCTATCTTGTTTGGTAGGGAAGAGTAGAACAGGGAAGCCGATGTACGGTAACCCATTAAACCAGGAGTAACACCCATGGCTTTAAATCTTCAAGGCAAAAAAGCAATTGTTGCTGAAGTCAACGAAGCAGCCAATGGTGCTCTATCTGCAGTTGTTGCAGATTCTCGTGGTGTAACAGTTGGCGCAATCACTGCCCTTCGTAAAGAAGCTCGTGCAAATGGTGTTTGGATGAAAGTTGTCCGTAACACTTTAGCAAAACGTGCTCTTGAAGGAACACAGTTTGAGTGCCTTTCTGATTCATTTGTTGGTCCAAGCTTAATCGCTTTCTCATCAGAGCACCCAGGTGCTGCTGCGCGTATCTTTTCTGCTTTTGCAAAGAAGAACGAGAAATTTGAGCTTAAAACGGCCGCTTTTGAAGGAAATGTTGTTGATGCAGCAATGCTTGCTACATTACCTACATACGACGAAGCTGTTGCACGCTTAATGAGCGCTATGAAAGAAGCGTCTGCTGGCAAATTGTGTAAAACAATTGAAGCAGTACGTGTACAGAAAGAAGAGCAAGCTGCTTAATTTTAAGCTGTTTAATCAATCTTTCGGTGTAAAATTTTTTTGGACCTAGAGTCCGTTAATTATTAGGAAATTTGTAATGTCTGTAACTAAAGACCAAATCCTTGACGCAATTGCTGAAATGTCAGTAATGGACGTTGTTGCTCTTGTTGAAGCAATGGAAGAAAAATTCGGCGTAACTGCTGCAGCTGCTATGGTAGCAGGTCCTGCTGCTGAAGCTGCTGAAGAGAAAACAGAATTTGACGTAATCCTTACTGGCGCTGGCGCTAATAAAGTTGCGGCAATCAAAGCTGTTCGTAGCGCAACTGGCCTAGGCCTTAAAGAAGCGAAAGCTCTTGTTGAAGCTGCTCCTACACCTGTTAAAGAAGGTGTATCTAAAGAAGAAGCTGAAGCTCTTGCTAAAGACCTTACTGAAGCTGGTGCTGAAGTTGAGGTTAAGTAATTTAGCTTTTGCTAAGTTCGCTGTCTGAGAAATCAGGCAAGGGCTGGTGATTATTTAATCACCGGCCTTTTTGCGCTATAGAGCGATGTATTCCTATAGCTCAAATAAAATCTAATTTTCTCTTTACTTTCAACGCTTTATAGTTTGCTAGTGTTAAAGTGGGAGTTAATTGGAACAACAATTAAATGTTGTACAATCTTGGCTTAGATGCCAGTTAAGTCTGTTCTTACAAGAACAGGTCGGGTCAAAGATCAGCAAGCTGAGGAACCCCATGGCTTACTCTTATTCTGAAAAGAAACGTATCCGTAAGGATTTTGGTAAACGTCCACAAGTTTTGGATATACCTTTCTTACTGTCAACGCAGTTAGAATCGTTTAAAAAATTCTTAGTGCCGGACGCTGATGGCGATCATGGTTTGGAAGCTGCCTTCCGTTCTGTGTTCCCAATCAAAAGCTACTCGGGAAATTCTGAGCTTCAATACGTAAGTTATCGTATTGGTGAGCCAGTTTTCGATGTAAAAGAATGTCAAATTCGCGGTGTGACTTATTCTGCTCCACTTCGCGTAAAACTACGCCTTGTGGTGATGGATAAAGAAGCGCCAGGCACAGTTAAAGACATTAAAGAGCAAGAAGTTTACATGGGCGAAATTCCGCTCATGACCGATACCGGTACTTTTGTAATCAATGGTACAGAGCGTGTTATCGTTTCTCAGCTACACCGTAGCCCTGGTGTATTCTTTGATAACGACCGCGGTAAAACTCACTCATCAGGTAAAGTGCTTTATAACGCACGTGTTATCCCATACCGTGGTTCATGGTTAGATTTTGAGTTTGATGCAAAAGATAACTTATATGTACGTATTGACCGTCGTCGTAAATTACCGGCGTCAATCATGTTGCGTGCACTTGAGTACACGACAGAAGAGATCTTAAACATCTTCTTCGAAACCACTGCGTTTGAAGTAACTGACGGTAAAGTTCTTATGGAACTTGTGCCATCACGTTTACGTGGTGAAACCGCTGCCTTTGATATAAAAAGTGAAGACGGTGAAGTGTTCGTTGAGTCTGGCCGTCGTGTAACAGCGCGTCATATCAAGAGCATTGAGAAAAAAGGCATTAGCCATTTAGAAGTACCCCATGAGTATATCATTGGCCGTGTAATTGCTAGAAACTACGTTGATGAGTCAACGGGTGAAGTGATTGCAAACGCGAATGATGAATTAACTTTAGAGTTAATGGCTGAATTGGTTAAAGCAGGTCACACTAAAATTGATACTCTATATATCAATGAAGTGGACAGCGGTGCATATATTTCTGATACGTTACGTATTGATTCAAGCACTAACCGCTTAGAAGCACTAGTAGAAATTTATCGCATGATGCGCCCAGGCGAGCCACCGACGAAAGACGCGGCTGAAGCCTTATTTGAGAACTTGTTCTTCTCTGAAGAACGTTATGACTTATCTACTGTAGGTCGTATGAAGTTCAATAGCCGTGTTGGTTATGACACTGACACAGGCCCAGGCACATTAAGCAAAGAAGACATCGTGTCTGTTATGAAAGTATTAATTTCTATTCGTAACGGTCAAGGCGATGTTGATGATATCGACCACTTAGGCAACCGTCGTATTCGTAGTGTTGGCGAAATGGCTGAGAATCAGTTCCGTGTAGGTTTAGTACGTGTAGAGCGTGCGGTACGTGAGCGTTTAAGCTTAGGTGACCTAGATGCGATCATGCCACAAGATCTTATTAACGCTAAGCCTATTTCGGCAGCAGTTAAAGAGTTCTTTGGTTCGTCTCAGTTATCACAGTTCATGGACCAAAATAACCCGCTATCAGAAGTGACGCACAAACGTCGTATTTCTGCATTAGGGCCGGGCGGTCTTACACGTGAACGCGCTGGCTTTGAAGTACGTGACGTTCACGTAACTCACTATGGTCGCGTATGTCCAATCGAGACTCCTGAGGGTCCAAACATCGGTCTAATTAACTCATTGTCTACGTACGCACGTACCAATGACTATGGTTTCTTAGAAACACCTTACCGCAAAGTGGTAGACGGTGTAGTAACTGATGAAGTTGATTACTTATCAGCCATTGAAGAAGGTCAGTTTGTTATCGCACAGGCGAACTCAAACTTAACTGAAACCAATGAGTTTGTTGATGAATTAATCCCATGTCGTCACAAAGGTGAATCTACCTTTATGGGTCGCATGGACCAGCAATATATGGATGTATCACCACAACAGGTGATCTCTGTAGCGGCAGCACTTATCCCGTTCCTAGAACACGATGATGCTAACCGTGCATTGATGGGTTCAAACATGCAACGTCAAGCAGTACCAACATTGAAAGCGGACAAACCGTTAGTAGGTACTGGTATTGAGTTAACACTAGCGAAAGATTCTGGTGTAACGATTGTTGCTAAACGTGGTGGTGAAGTAATGTATGCTGACGCAAGTCGCATCGTTGTTAATGTACATGAAGAAGAACGCATCCCTGGTGAAGCGGGCATCGACATCTACAACTTAACCAAATACACACGTTCTAACCAAAACACATGTATTAACCAAAAACCAACTTGTATGGTTGGCGAACCGGTTACTCGTGGTGACGTGTTAGCAGATGGTCCTTCGACTGACTTAGGTGACTTAGCCCTTGGTCAAAACTTGCGCGTGGCATTCATGCCATGGAACGGTTATAACTTCGAGGATTCAATCTTACTATCAGAGCGCGTAGTTGAAGAAGATCGTCTAACGACTATCCATATTCAAGAACTACAGTGTGTTGCCCGTGATACTAAGTTAGGTCCTGAAGAGATCACTGCAGATATCCCGAATGTGGGTGAATCTGCACTAGGCAAGCTTGATGAATCAGGTGTTGTTTATATCGGTGCTGAAGTTAAAGGCGGCGATATCCTAGTAGGTAAAGTGACTCCGAAAGGCGAAACGCAATTAACTCCTGAAGAGAAGCTACTACGAGCTATCTTTGGTGAGAAAGCGTCTGACGTTAAAGACAGCTCATTACGTGTACCAAACTCTGTAACAGGTACTGTAATTGACGTGCAAGTCTTCACCCGTGATGGTGTTGAAAAAGACAAGCGCGCGCTAGAAGTTGAAGAAATGCAACTTCGTGACGCGAAAAAAGACTTTAACGAAGAATTCCGTATTCTTGAAGCAGGCGTGTTAGATCGTGCTCGTAAGTTACTTATCGCAGCCGGTCAAGATGAAGATAGATTAGCGTCATTGAATGCTGAGAAGCTACTAACTCAAAGTCTTGCTGAAGAAGATAAGCAAGCTGAACTTGAGCAACTAGCAGCCCAGTACGATGAGCTAAAAGCTGAATACGATAAAAAGTTTGAAAACAAACGTCGTAAAATTACCCAAGGTGATGACTTAGCACCAGGCGTACTTAAGATTGTTAAAGTATACCTAGCTGTTAAACGTCGTATCCAACCAGGTGATAAAATGGCGGGTCGTCACGGTAACAAAGGTGTTATCTCGACTATCGTACCAGTAGAAGATATGCCATACGATGATAAAGGGCGTACTGTTGATATCGTACTTAACCCGCTGGGTGTACCATCACGTATGAACATCGGTCAGATCCTTGAAACACATATGGGTCTAGCTGCTCGTGGTATTGGTGAGCGTATTGAAGAAATGATGAAAGAACAACGTGAGCTTCATGAGCTACGTGACTTCATCAAGCAAGCATACGAAATTGGTGAATCTCGCCAGTTCGTAGACATTGCTAGCTTCACAGATGACGAAATTCGTCGTTTGGCTGAAAACTTAAAAGGTGGTTTACCAATCGCTACTCCTGCATTTGATGGCGCGAAAGAAAGCGAAATCAAAGACATGCTTGAGCTAGCTGGCTACCCTCGTAGTGGTCAGGTTACACTTTATGATGGCCGTACTGGCGATCAGTTTGAACGTCAAGTAACTGTTGGTTACATGTACATGCTGAAACTGAATCACTTAGTTGATGACAAAATGCATGCGCGTTCTACTGGTTCTTATAGCCTTGTTACTCAGCAGCCGCTGGGTGGTAAAGCACAGTTCGGTGGCCAGCGTTTCGGTGAGATGGAAGTATGGGCACTAGAAGCATACGGTGCCGCTTACACTCTACAAGAAATGTTAACAGTGAAATCGGATGACGTGAACGGTCGTACTAAGATGTATAAAAACATCGTTGATGGTAACCATAAAATGGAACCAGGTATGCCAGAATCGTTCAACGTATTGTTGAAAGAAATCCGCTCACTGGGTATCAACATCGAGTTGGAAGAAAATTAAGCCAATTAGATGCTGTAGCTAGCCTGCAGCATCTGTTACGGCCGAATAGAATGTAGGGACGAAATCATCCGTCCTCAAGATTAACTCCGACAGGAGAGCTAAGGTGAAAGACTTACTTAAGTTTCTGAAGCAACAAAATAAGACCGAAGAATTCGATGCAATTCGCATTGGTCTTGCTTCACCAGACATGGTTCGTTCATGGTCATACGGTGAAGTAAAGAAACCTGAGACTATTAACTACCGTACTTTCAAGCCTGAGCGCGATGGCTTATTCTGTGCCCGTATTTTCGGTCCAGTGAAAGATTATGAATGCTTATGTGGTAAATATAAGCGTCTTAAACACCGTGGTGTGATCTGTGAAAAGTGTGGCGTTGAAGTAACACTCACTAAAGTGCGTCGCGATCGTATGGGTCACATCGACCTTGCGAGCCCAGTTGCACATATATGGTTTTTAAAATCATTACCGTCACGTATCGGCTTAATGCTTGATATGACGCTTCGTGATATTGAACGTGTTCTTTACTTCGAATCATTCGTAGTAACTGAGCCTGGCATGACGACGCTTGAGCGTAGTCAGCTATTAGGTGAAGAAGAATACCTAGATGCACTAGAAGAGCACGGTGATGAGTTTGAAGCGAAGATGGGTGCTGAAGCAGTATTAGACTTGCTTCGTGAACTCGATCTTGCGCAATTAATTGCTGAAATGCGTGAAGAGTTACCAACAATTAACTCTGAAACTAAGCGTAAGAAGATCACTAAACGTCTTAAATTAATGGAATCGTTCCACCAGTCAGGTAATAACCCTGAGTGGATGATCATGACAGTACTTCCAGTATTGCCACCTGATCTACGTCCATTAGTACCACTTGATGGTGGCCGTTTTGCGACTTCTGATCTAAATGACCTTTACCGTCGTGTTATTAACCGTAATAACCGTCTTAAACGTCTACTAGATTTAGCTGCACCGGATATTATCGTACGCAACGAAAAACGTATGTTACAAGAAGCGGTTGATGCGCTACTTGATAACGGTCGTCGTGGTCGTGCAATTACAGGTTCTAACAAGCGTCCGCTTAAATCTCTTGCTGATATGATCAAGGGTAAGCAAGGTCGTTTCCGTCAGAACTTACTTGGTAAGCGTGTAGATTATTCAGGCCGTTCTGTAATCACAGTTGGTCCTACACTTAAGCTTCACCAATGTGGTCTTCCTAAGAAGATGGCACTTGAGCTATTCAAACCATTTATCTATGGCAAACTAGAGCGTCGCGGCATGGCTACGACAATCAAAGCTGCTAAGAAAATGGTAGAGCGTGAAGTTCCGGAAGTATGGGATGTATTAGACGAAGTAATTCGTGAACATCCAGTATTACTTAACCGTGCACCAACACTTCACCGTTTGGGTATCCAAGCGTTTGAACCTGTGCTTATCGAAGGTAAAGCAATCCATTTGCATCCATTAGTATGTGCGGCCTACAACGCCGACTTCGATGGTGACCAAATGGCGGTACACGTACCGCTAACGATTGAAGCGCAGCTTGAAGCTCGTGCATTGATGATGTCAACAAACAACATCCTATCTCCTGCGAATGGTGAGCCAATCATCGTTCCATCACAGGACGTTGTATTGGGTCTATATTATATGACCCGTGACCGCATCAACGCGAAAGGCGAAGGCGCGATCTTAAAAGATCCAAAAGAAGCAGAAAAAGCATACCGCAGCGGTAATGCAGACCTTCACGCTCGCGTGAAAGTACGTATTAGCGAATCAGTTAAAAACGAAAATGGTGTAGTAGAAGACACTGTAACTGTTATCGATACAACTGTTGGTCGTGCAATTTTGTCTCTTATTTTACCAAAAGGCATGCCGTTTTCGTCAATCAATCAGGCCCTAGGTAAGAAACAAATTTCTGGCTTATTAAACGAGTGTTACCGTCGTCTTGGTCTTAAAGATACAGTTATCTTTGCTGACCAAGTTATGTATACCGGTTTCCACTACGCAATGAAGTCAGGTGTTTCAATCGGTATCGATGACTTAGTTATCCCACCGATCAAAGCATCAATTATCGAAGCAGCTGAAGCTGAAGTAACTGAAATCAACCAACAATTCCAATCAGGTCTTGTAACGGCTGGTGAAAAGTACAATAAAGTTATCGATATCTGGTCACGTGTAAATGAAAACTTATCACGTGAAATGATGGCCAACTTGTCAAAAGACACGGTTATCAATGCCCAAGGTGAAGAAGAAGAGCAACCGTCATTTAACTCAGTGTTTATGATGGCCGACTCTGGTGCTCGTGGTAGTGCCGCTCAGATCCGTCAGCTAGCAGGTATGCGTGGTCTAATGGCACGTCCAGATGGTTCAATCATCGAGACGCCAATCACCGCTAACTTCCGTGAAGGTCTAAACGTACTTCAGTACTTCATCTCAACGCATGGTGCGCGTAAAGGTCTTGCCGATACAGCACTGAAAACAGCGAACTCGGGTTACCTAACGCGTCGTCTAGTAGACGTTGCACAAGATTTGGTAATCAACGAAGACGATTGTGGCACAGAAGATGGCTTAACAATGAAACCGCTTATTGAAGGTGGTGACGTTGTAGAAGCACTTCGCGAACGTGTACTTGGTCGTGTTGTTGCTGAAGATATTGTGATCCCTGGTACTAATACAGTACTAGTAGAGCGTAATATCATGCTTGACGAAAAACTGTGTGATCTTTTAGAAGAGCACTCAGTAGATGAAGTTCGCGTACGTTCAGTTATCACCTGTGATAACGACTTTGGTGTATGTGCTAAGTGTTACGGTCGTGACCTTGCACGTGGTCATATCATCAACGCGGGTGAATCAGTAGGTGTTATCGCGGCACAATCAATCGGTGAGCCGGGTACACAGCTTACGATGCGTACTTTCCACATCGGTGGTGCAGCATCAAGAGCGTCTGCTGAAAACAATGTACAAGTTAAAACTAACGGTACATTGAAGCTTCATAACGCAAAATATGTATTAAACACTGACGGTAAGATTGTTATTACCTCTCGTTCTACTGAAATCACTATCATCGATAGCCATGGTCGTGAGAAAGAGCGTTATAAAGTACCTTACGGTGCGGTATTAACAGTACAAGACAATACGGAAGTTCAAGGTAACGACATCGTTGCTACTTGGGACCCGCATAGTCACCCAATCGTTCTTGAGCATAAGTCAAAAGTATCGTTCAGCGATATCGATGACTCAAACACTGAAGCACAGACTGATGAACTAACTGGTTTAACCCGTGTAGTTGTTAAAGATCTTGCTAAGATAAATGCGAAAGAGCCGAAGCTTATCATCGAAAGTGAAGAGCGCGGTCTGCAAGAAACTCGTCTTCCTTCATACACTACGATTGAAGTAACAGACGGTGTAACGGCAAACCCAGGTGACGTGTTAGCACGTATTCCGCAGGAAGGTTCGAAAACTCGTGATATCACGGGTGGTCTACCACGCGTAGCCGACTTATTTGAAGCGCGTAAACCGAAAGAGCCAGCTATCTTAGCTGAGATCACCGGTACGATTAGCTTCGGTAAAGAGACTAAAGGTAAGAAGCGTTTAGTTATTACTCCAGCTGAAGGCGATCATTACGAAGAAATGATCCCTAAGTGGCGTCAACTTAACGTGTTTGAGGGTGAGCAAGTGTCTAAAGGTGAAGTTATCGCCGATGGTCCTGAATCACCACATGACATCTTACGCCTACGTGGTGTGACTCATGTTGCTAACTATATCGTTAACGAAGTGCAAGAGGTTTACCGTTTGCAAGGCGTTAAGATCAATGACAAGCACATTGAAACAATTATCCGTCAAATGATCCGTAAGTGTACGATCCTTGACGGCGGCCATAGTGAATTCTTAGCCGGTGAGCAAATTGAAGTGGCACGCGTTAATATCGCAAACCGCGACTTAGAAGCTCAAGGCAAGTTACCTGCTAAATATGAAATCCAATTAATGGGTATCACTAAAGCATCACTAGCCACAGAATCTTTCATCTCGGCAGCCTCGTTCCAGGAGACAACTCGTGTCCTAACTGAAGCCGCTGTAAATGGTAAGAGCGATGAACTTCGCGGTCTGAAAGAAAACGTAATTGTGGGTCGTTTGATCCCAGCCGGTACCGGTTTTGCGTATCATCAAGAACGTATGGCTCGTCGTAAGCAGAGCAAAGTTGTAGTTGAAGAGCAAACAGTAAGTGCAGAAGAGGCAACTCAAGCGCTAACTGATGCTTTAAACGCGGATTTATCTGGAAATCAATAAATCTAACTTAATCAATAGATTAGGTTTTTGCAAGGCAGTTATCTACTGCCTTGCTAACGGTTTAGGTTGACAGCTCAATCTTTGCTCATTAAAATTCCGCCACCCATTTACCTGCACGTTTGGTACGAGCTTGTAAATAAAGGGCGGATTTTTTTATTTTTTCAGTAGTAATTTTAATTTCAGGAGCTATTTAAATGGCAACTATTAACCAGCTAGTGCGTAAGCCACGTCGTAGCAAGGTTACGAAAAGTAACTCAGCTGCGCTTAAAGCGTGTCCGCAAAAGCGCGGTGTATGTACTCGCGTATATACAACTACACCTAAGAAACCAAACTCGGCGTTACGTAAAGTAGCTCGTGTACGTTTAACTAACGGTTTCGAAGTAACTTCATACATTGGTGGTGAAGGTCATAACCTTCAAGAGCATAGTGTAATCCTAATCCGTGGTGGTCGTGTTAAAGATTTACCAGGTGTGCGTTTTCACACTGTTCGTGGTGCACTTGACTGTGCAGGCGTTAGCGACCGTCGTCAAGCTCGTTCTAAATACGGTGCAAAACGCCCTAAAGGCTAATTGTATTCCGTTAGTAAGGCCAAGCACTAAATATTTTTAATTATTGTTTTGGGTGATTGACTCGAAAGAGCAAACCTGAATAAACCGGAGATACAAAATGCCTAGAAGACGCGTAATAGGTCAACGTAAAATTCTTCCAGATCCTAAGTTCGGATCGGAACTTCTTGCAAAATTCGTTAACATCGTAATGTTAGACGGCAAGAAATCTACTGCTGAAAAAATCGTTTACGGTGCGCTAGATGTGGCTGCTGAGAAATCAGGCAAATCGCACCTTGAAATCTTTGAAACTGCACTTGAAAACATCCGTCCACAGGTTGAGGTTAAATCTCGCCGTGTTGGTGGTTCAACGTATCAAGTACCAGTAGAAGTACGTCCAGTTCGTCGCAACGCATTAGGTATGCGTTGGTTAGTAGACGCTGCACGTAAGCGTGGCGAGAAATCTATGGGCTTACGTTTAGCTCAAGAACTTGTTGACGCTGCTGACAACAAAGGCACTGCGGTTAAGAAACGTGAAGACGTTCACCGTATGGCTGAAGCGAATAAAGCATTCGCACATTACCGTTGGTAATCTGTCCTTAACCTTTAAGAGGATTTTATGGCACGTACAACTCCACTTGAGCGCTATCGCAATATCGGTATTGTTGCTCACGTAGATGCAGGCAAAACCACCACAACAGAACGTGTTCTGTTCTACACAGGTCTTTCTCATAAGATCGGTGAAGTACATGATGGCGCCGCAACTATGGACTGGATGGAGCAGGAACAAGAGCGTGGTATCACAATCACTTCTGCTGCAACAACGTGTTTCTGGAAAGGGATGGACGCGCAATTTGACGCTCATCGTATCAATATCATTGATACTCCAGGGCACGTGGATTTCACTATTGAAGTAGAACGTTCTTTACGTGTACTTGATGGTGCGGTAGTTGTGCTTTGTGCTTCATCTGGTGTACAGCCGCAAACTGAGACAGTTTGGCGTCAAGCGAACAAATACGAAGTTCCGAGAATGATCTTCGTAAATAAAATGGATCGCACTGGCGCTGACTTCTTAACGGTTGTTGGCCAGGTGAAATCTCGTCTTGGAGCAACGCCTGTTCCTATTCAGCTACCAGTAGGCGCTGAAGACGACTTTAAAGGTGTTATTGACCTCATAAAAATGAAAATGATTAACTGGAATGATGAAGACCAGGGAATGACTTTCACCTATGAGGCAATACCGGCAGAACTTCAAGATTTAGCTGAAGAATGGCGCTCGAACTTAGTTGAAAGCGCTGCTGAAGCATCTGAAGAACTAATGGATAAGTATTTGGAAGGTGAAGACCTGAGCGAAGCAGAAATTAAAAATGCTTTGCGTCAGCGTACATTGGCTAACGAAATCGTCCCAGTTACATGTGGTAGTGCATTTAAAAATAAAGGCGTTCAAGCTGTGCTTGATGGCGTTATTGAATATATGCCTGCACCAACACAAGTGAAACAAATTCAAGGTATCCTTGAAGATGGTACTGAGGAAGAACGTCCAGCTAATGACAACGCACCGTTTGCTGCACTTGCTTTTAAAATTGCAACAGACCCGTTCGTTGGTACTTTAACTTTCTTCCGTGTTTACTCTGGTACTGTTAAACAGGGTGACGCGGTATACAACCCAGTAAAATGTAAGCGTGAGCGTCTTGGCCGTATCGTTCAGATGCATTCAAACTCACGTGAAGAGATCAAAGAAGTCTACGCAGGTGATATTGCGGCGGCTATTGGTCTCAAAGACGTAACAACAGGTGAAACACTGTGTGATCCGAATTCTATTATTACGCTTGAGCGCATGGAATTCCCTGAACCAGTTATCTCTGTTGCGGTTGAGCCTCGCACAATCGCTGACCAAGATAAGATGGGTATCGCGCTAGGTAAACTAGCGGCAGAAGATCCGTCTTTTCGCGTACAAACTGACGAAGAATCAGGCCAGACTATTATTTCTGGTATGGGTGAACTTCACCTTGATATCATTGTCGACCGTATGAAACGTGAATTCAGTGTTGAATGTAACGTTGGTAAGCCGCAGGTTTCTTACCGTGAAGCTATTCGTTCAACTGTTAAAGTTGAGGGTAAATTCATACGTCAATCAGGTGGACGTGGTCAATATGGTCATGTCTGGCTTAAACTTGAACCGATGGATATTTCGGATGATGAAGCCCCAATTTACGAGTTCGTTAACGAAACCGTAGGTGGCTCCGTTCCAAAAGAATACATCCCTGCGGTAGACAAAGGCATCCAAGAGCAAATGTCTCAAGGTGTGCTGGCAGGCTACCCATTACTTGGTGTGAAAGCGACTTTATATGATGGTTCATTCCATGATGTAGATTCGAATGAAATGGCATTTAAAATAGCGGGTTCACTGGCAATGAAACAAGGTGCGCTACAAGCAGACCCTGTACTATTAGAGCCAATGATGAAGGTTGAAGTACTCACTCCTGAAGCAAACATGGGTGATGTAGTTGGTGACTTAAACCGTCGCCGCGGCATGATCGAAGGCATGGAAGATGCGCTAGGTGGACTTAAATTAATTAACGCCCAGGTTCCGCTTTCTGAAATGTTTGGTTATGCTACTGATCTACGATCTGCAACACAAGGCCGTGCCTCATACTCTATGGAGTTTTTGAAGTACGCTGAAGCCTCGAAACATGTTGCGGACACAATAATTACAGCTCGCGCTGTTAAGTAATTTTTAGCTCGGTTTGGTCCACAGTGGACCAAACCTTTAATTTCTTTATAGGAATTTTTTAAGATGGCAAAAGCAAAGTTTGAACGCGTAAAACCGCACGTAAACGTAGGTACAATCGGCCACGTTGACCACGGTAAAACTACCCTAACTGCAGCAATCACTAACGTACTTGCAAAAGTATACGGCGGTGTTGCTAAAGATTTCGCATCAATCGATAACGCTCCAGAAGAGCGCGAGCGCGGTATCACAATCTCAACTTCACACGTTGAATACGATACGCCTACTCGTCACTACGCACACGTAGATTGTCCTGGACACGCCGATTATGTTAAAAACATGATCACTGGTGCTGCTCAAATGGACGGCGCTATCCTTGTTGTTGCTGCGACTGATGGCCCTATGCCACAAACGCGTGAGCACATCCTTCTTTCTCGTCAAGTTGGCGTTCCTTACATCATCGTATTCATGAACAAATGTGACATGGTTGATGACGAAGAGCTACTTGAACTAGTAGAAATGGAAGTTCGTGAACTTCTTTCTGAGTACGATTTCCCAGGTGATGACTTACCACTAATCGCTGGTTCTGCGCTTAAAGCGTTAGAAGGCGAGAAAGAGTGGGAAGACAAGATCATTGAGCTTGCAGACGCACTTGATTCTTACATCCCAGAGCCAGAGCGTGACATCGATAAGCCGTTCATCATGCCTATCGAAGATGTTTTCTCAATCCAAGGTCGTGGTACTGTTGTAACTGGTCGTGTTGAAGCTGGTATCATCCGCATCAATGACGAAGTAGAAATTGTTGGTATCAACGATACAACTAAATCTACTTGTACTGGTGTTGAAATGTTCCGTAAACTACTTGACGAAGGTCGTGCTGGTGAGAACATTGGTGCACTTCTACGTGGTACTAAACGTGAAGACGTTGAACGTGGTCAAGTACTAGCTAAGCCTGGTTCAATCAACCCACATACAACATTCACTTCAGAAGTATACGTACTTTCTAAAGATGAAGGTGGTCGTCATACACCATTCTTCAAAGGTTACCGTCCACAGTTCTACTTTCGTACAACTGACGTAACTGGTGACGTACAGTTACCAGATGGCGTAGAAATGGTAATGCCTGGCGATAACGTTAAGATGACTGTAAAGTTAATCTCTCCAATCGCAATGGATGAAGGTCTACGTTTCGCAATCCGCGAAGGTGGCCGTACTGTAGGTGCTGGTGTAGTAGCAACTATCGTAGAGTAATAATTAACTTTTAA
>NZ_JACJEI010000007.1:65275-202236 GCF_014163985.1 Pseudoalteromonas sp. SR41-4
TCACTTAGGTGGCCTTTTTTAATGTCTGCGATTTGAGCTGTAAGCTCTAAGCGGAAAGTTTTAAGTTGCTCGGCGTTAATATGTACTTGTAGGCGAGTGGCTTGCCACCGCGTTTATAACAGAAAGTAAATATATTAAATTTTCTTGCTATTTAAGTTGAGGAGACCTAGATTTTTACCGCTTACCGCTTACCGCTTACCGCTTACCGCTTACCGCTTACCGCTTACCGCTTTTTTTAACTTTTTCTGCGCGCGCTTTTGTTCTGCTTTCTTAACGTGTTTGCTGATCCACTTGGTCATTTTTACCATTAATGCTGGCGGGAAGTCATGGCCCATACCGTTTACTATCTTTAATTTAGCCTTCCTGATTTGGGCTGCGGTTTGCTTTCCAGCGGCTATTGGCATGACAGGGTCTAAACTGCCATGTATGACGAGGGTTGGGGCTTTTATTTTCGGCATTAAATGTTGCCGGCAATCACTGGCAGTAATAGCGGCAAGTTGTCGGTTAAAGCCTTGCGGGTTGTGTGCTCTATCCACTCCTAGGGTAGCTTGTTTACGCAAAGCTAGTTCATCTTGTGGATAGGCTGGGCTGCCAATTAATTGATTTAGCCTTATATTATAATGTATAGCACCATCACGACTGGCTTGGGCGCGACGATGTTTTGCAAGCTGTAAAAATAGCTTTAAATTAGACGCCGATAGCTTAGGTTTACTCGAACTTGACATAATTGAGGTTAAGCTCAAGACCTTTTTTTTATGTTTAGCTGCGATAATTTGTGCAATCATGCCGCCCATAGATGCACCGACTAAATGCGCTTTTTTGATTTTTAATTCGGCCATTAATTCTAATACATCATTTGCCATATCATCTAAGGTGTATGGGATGCGGGATTTAATAGGTAACCGTTTATTTAGCCATATTTTGAATAGGTTAGGGCTACCAAATTGTTCAAGTTGGCTTGAAAGACCAGTATCGCGGTTATCAAAACGGATGACTCTAAACCCTTTAGCTACTAAGCCAAAATAGAGTTCATCAGGCCATACTGTTAGCTGCGCTCCAAGGCCCATAATCATAATGATGACAGGCGCTGATTTTTTTCCTTTATCTTGATAGCTAATTGTAATGCCACTTTTAATTTTAATCGTGCGCATATTACGTTATGTTGATAGCTTATTTAGCGACTTATGCAAAACAGTATAGTTAAAACTCAGTAATCCTTCATGAGTAGAAATATGAATTTTTTATATCAGAATGAGAGCCGTTTTTTAATACGTTTAACCTTCAGCATGTTTTCGCAGTTCTGCTAGCATGCTTTCATTGCCAATCATTTCATCAAGTACAGAGCGGACATTATCATCACTAGTGTGCTGGTAAAGTGATAAAATATGCTGGGCAATTTGTTGGCTATTGCCATCTTCTGAGCTTTGCGATTGATAGTATTGCGATATCAATCCTTGCCCCGCTAAACGGCGAATATAATCGTTAGACTCATGCTGCAGTAGTGAAGTAAAGCGCTCAGTCAGGCGTTGATCGAGTACGGGTGCTTGAGTTATGACTTCAATGGCTTGGATTTTGAATTTCTCATCATCACTATTAGCGGCCAGCTCTAAAATATTATCGACTACCGCAAAGTCATACTCAGGTATTTTTGATTTATTCAAAATATACATATTCATTTGTAGTTGAGTTAGGGCTGCGAGTCTATCGATGTCTGTGGCATTTGGGTCGAGTATTTGCTCTCGTAATTGTGTGGTTATCTTTTTCGCATAGTCAGAGTCTGACTTTATGCGTAGTTCATAGTCTTGTGGTAAGTCGGCATAAAAACCGTAAAGTGGGTTGCTTTCACGCATTTCATCTATTTCTTGCTGTTCTTTTTCCGTCAGTACAGCAAGCACTAACTCCTTAAAGTCATCGTTATTATATTCTTGATCTATAGAAGTATTTTTTATTTTTAGGCTGGTAACTTGTCGCTGTAAAGATATTATTTTGTTATGCAATTGGGTAACTGAAAGTTCGTTGCTGTCATTATTCAGTGGCATATTAGTAACAATGATCGATGACTGTTCAGTGCTACTTTTGTCGTTAGGTAAACTCACTGATTTGAAAAATGTACCGTAACACGAGATCACAAGTGCGGCTGAGGCAAGGGCTATTGCGACTGATCCTTTACTAATAGGCATGTGGTGGAGGCTCCATATTTGAAAAGGCGTAATTTACCGCTTTTGGGGCTATAAGTCTGTTAAAAGATGTAGAAAGTTAAGTGTGCTTCAGCGTATTATAATTTATTCGCTAAGTATGATTGATAACGAAGATTAATTTTATTTTTAATTAAGCAAGGAGACTCTTCTCTTTGCAAACATCATGTTGTTTGGTCGTTGTATACAGCACGGAAAAGAAAATATGAATATATTTAAGTGGTTTTTTATTGCGTTGTTTTTGCTCCTATCGGGGTGCGCAACAAAGCAAGAAAAGGTTAAAAAAGACAGTGTCAAAAAAGCAACCCTCAGCATCGCAGAAAATCGCAAACCGCTTGGTAAAGTTGGTGTGATTACGCTGATTGGTGATAACTTACTTTGTACGCATACAGGGGTTACGGTATTCAGCAATGAACGGCAGTTGTATGCGCTCCCTACGGATTTAAATGAGCTGCTAACGCAGCGGATAATTGCGCGCTTTGCTGGTTTTGATACCGCATTAGTGCCGTTAAATAAGCAATCTATGTCGATCATTAATACTGATGTAGGCGTCTCGCGATGGAGCAACATTGAGTTTAATAATCAACAAAATGTAGACACGGTTTTGATTTTCAGTGGCGCGTTTAAATATAGATCTAAAGACGGTTATTATAAAGATGAAAATGCGCTTCATACCTATGCTGATTTTTTTGTATATGATGTGTCTTCAGGTGATTTACTAGCTGAGTCAACGCATTACCAGTACAACTTGTTTGACGCGTTTAGCTGTACACAAAGCACCTTTGCGACAACAGGAGCGATGTATGAGTTGATTAAAATGGCAGGGTCCACGTCTCAAGAGAAATTGATAAATGAGATTTTTCAGCCATCAAAGAGTAATTAGGCCCTGAACCTCAGGACCTAATTATTTATCAATTAATGTTTTTTTGCATACTGTTCGGCTTGTTGCCATACGCGCAGCACATTGCCACTGAGGATTTTTTTGATATCTTTGTCACTGTAACCACGATCCATTAATCCTTGCACTAGATTCGGGTAGCTAGATACATCTTTTAAGCCTACTGGCAGTGAATCGCCAACACCATCGTAATCAGAGCCGATGCCAACGTAATCGATACCAATTAGCTCAACAACGTGATCAATATGCTCAAGTACTTGCTCAAGACTCGCAAATGGATACGGGTTTTTAGCACGATACGCGGCATCAAAATCTTGACTTAATTTAGTGCCTTCTTTTTTTGCCGACTCTTTTTTACTCTTTAACTGCTTGCCCCAATCACCTGCTTTAGCGGTTACAAAGCTTGAACCAAAGTTTATTTGAATAACCCCGCCGTTCTTTTTCAGCGCTAGTAGCATATCGTCATCCATATTACGCTCAAAACCAGGCGTATATTTGCGCAGTGATGAGTGTGAGGCAATAACCGGTGTTTTAGATAGCTCCATTACTTGATAAAACGCATCATCTGAAATATGTGAAACATCAATCAGCATGCCGATATTGTTCATCTCAGTAACCAGTTTTTTACCAAATGGGCTTAGACCTTTCCATTTACGGCGAATATCATAAGATGAATCTGAAATATGGTTGCTTTGTGAATGAGCAAGGGTGATATAGCGTACACCACGATCAAAAAAGTGCTGTAGGTTTGCCATGTCACCTTCAATTGGTGAGCCGTTTTCCATCCCCATTGCTATCGACATTTTGCCTTGTTTGAACTGCTTTTTAATATCATTCGTTGAATCGGCAATAGCAAATTTGTCAGGGGCGCGCTGGGCAATTGCTTCCATACTATCAATGAGTTGATTTGCTAGCTGAAAGCTTTTACCTTTCCCTTCAAACTCCAAATGCGCAGGAATATAAATCGACATAAATGGCGCATTTAAGCCACCTTTAACTGCGCGTGGGTAGTCAAAATCACCGTCATCAGTGGCTTTAGTAACATCAGCCCATTTAGCATGAATACGGTACGGCACATCGATATGAGTATCGATTAAAATAGTGTCTTTGGTGAGTTTAATTGCTTTAGCTGATGCGCTAATGTCTGCACCTTGCACTTGGCTTGATAAAGCAAGTGCAACGGCAATAACTACTGAGCTTAGTTTTATCATTTTTAATGGCTCTTTTAGTAAAAAAGCCATTGTCTATTTTTACAACTAGGGTTACAAGTTTACTCGTTAAATTGTGTTTCACTTTGCAGTGCTTTAAATTCACCTTTAGAAATAATAGTAACTGATTCGTGCAGTTCTGAAAAAAACACCATGGCATCGCCATTTTGTAGTTGTTGTTTTACTTGCGCCACTTTACTTTCAATACTGAATTCTTGCTCACCGTAATCGGTGCCTTCACGTAGCACATAACTTTCAATTAAATTGTATAGAGTGTCTTTATCTAGTTGCTCATGGGGAATGATCATAGCTGCTCTTTTTTGACGATTTGGGTGAAGAAATCTGGCACTACATGCTCTAACCAATAAATCGGTTTAAATGGATTTTTTCCACTTATAAAGCCAACATGGCCGCCTTTTTCTGAGACTTGCAGCGTAACATGCTCACTAACATCTTGCCTACTGGGTACAGCTTTAATTGACAGCATTGGGTCGTCTTTCGCATGAACAATTAATGTGGGTGTTGTAATGTGTTTTAAATAAGGCTTAGCGCTGGCTTGTTGATAGTAATCTTCAGCACCAATAAAACCATGTAAAGGAGCTGTCAGTTTATCGTCAAACTGCCATAAATCATCAATTTCCATTAGCTGATCTGGTGTTAAATCAATCTGTTTTGTGATTTGCGGTAATTTACGCTGCATCGATTTTTTCATGCGATCGAGTAAATACTTTTGATAAATCTTAGCCAAACTTTTACGAATAACTTGGCATGATGGCGACAAATCATAAGGAGCTGAAACAACCGCCGCGCCATCAAGTAAACATTGTTCGCCTTGTTCACCTAAGTATTTGGCCAGTACGTTACCGCCGAGTGAAAAGCCAACTGCAACCATCAAGCGATCTGGAAACTGCTGCTTAAGTTGTTTTATAAAAAAATCGAGATCGCCGGTTTCGCCACTATGATATGCACGGGGTAGGCGGTTAACTTCAGTAGAACAGTTACGAAAATGCATTAAAACAACACTAAACCCCTGCTTTTTGAGGGCTTTCATCATGCCTTTTGCATAAAAGCTATTGATATTACCTTCCAGGCCATGCAATACAATTGCCAGCGGCGCGTTATCGTTTTTGGGTTGTGACCAAGCGAGCTCTAAAAAATCGCCGTCGGGAGTATCAAGCTGCTCTAATTGGTAGCGAGTATTATGAAAAGGCCGAAAAAACCGTGGCATAATGGTTTGCACATGGCGATTAGTCATCCACCAAGCTGGCTTGAAATCTGTAGACATAAGTTAAAACATGTTTAGCTAATAGAATCGCTAGTGTAACAAACTTTTAATAATAAAAAGCCCCTAATCAAATAACTTGATAGGGGCTTTGTGCGTCGTGCTTAATTCTGATTGGGTGTTTTGTCGTCATGTACTTTTTTGATAAAAAAGTACACAAAGAAAAGGCATAAACTGATCACTACTCCCAGAAAACCAAATGATAAAAATAGTACTGGGTCACTAAAAAAGTCTCTGAAGAATACGTCCATAAATGCCTCCTAATGTCTATGGGTTCATCATAGTGCGAGTTGGCAGAGGCTGATATGATCCAGATCAAGCTATTTTGTTGATTATAAAAAGCGTGATTGAGAAGTTGATTTGGATCAACAAAGTTAAGTCAAGTGGCGGAGTGACTGGTAAGGGGGGGTAGGCAAAGTAAAGTAAAATAAACTTGAAGTCAAAAAAAATTGACATGTTTAAAAAATAACCTTAACTTAGTTGGTGTCAAAAATATTTTACTTGGAGTTAATTATATATGACTCGTTCAGAACAGTTGAAAGAGCTTTTACAAAGTATAAGCTTTAGAGAGCTTACGCTTAGTATCGATTTATTGGTCAGCGTATATATTTCGTTTTTTTATGTAGACAGCTTAATTAACGCAACTACAGAGCAGCTCGCTTCGGTCTCTTGGCTGTCAGGGTTACTGCTACAGGTATTAACTTACTCTGTGGTACTTATGGTATTGAGCTATTTATTGCTCGCATTCATTAGTGATAACGAGTTAAAACAGCCACTTGATGTTAGGGAAAAACAAATAAATTTAATTGGTTATAAGTATAAAGCGGTAATTTTACAAGTGGGTATTTGTATTGCTATTTTTCAATATCAAATTGAAGCAAATGGTTGGGGGCCTGCTATTGAATACAACATTCCTTATTTACCTATGCATGTGATGGTAGGTGCTTTTTTAATTGCTGAAATAACGAACTACATAGCGCAGTTATATAAAGGTAGAACGGGTGATATCTATGAGTGAATATGCA
Organism: Pseudoalteromonas sp. SR41-4; assembly: GCF_014163985.1. Taxonomy (NCBI): domain Bacteria; kingdom Pseudomonadati; phylum Pseudomonadota; class Gammaproteobacteria; order Alteromonadales; family Pseudoalteromonadaceae; genus Pseudoalteromonas; species Pseudoalteromonas sp. SR41-4. The sequence continues at coordinate 71,884 of NZ_JACJEI010000007.1, forward strand.
ATCAGTAACTCTATTCGGACATTACGGTTTTTATACAATGAAATGACCCAAAAGCAACTCGCCGATGCTATTGGGGTAACGCGTCAGACTGTGATGGCGATTGAGGCAAATAAGTACTCACCGTCATTAGAAGTCGCCTTTAAAATTGCAGCCGTCTTTAAGTTACCTTTAGAGGAGGTATTTCAATATCGGGCGACCAATACGTAGCATGATATACGATATTAAAGTGGGGTTTAATGATAGGGGTTTACTGACTCTTCTATAAAGTACAGTGTCTACTTTATCTTTATCTTTATCTAAGTTCGACGGCGCTGAGTTAATGATAGAAAAGCAGTTACAAGGTAATAAATTTCTGTAGGTCGTCATTTATGGCGATAATTTTTTTGAAGTAAAGTGATAAGCTAAATCATGGCTTTGCTTTACTCTTAAGCGAAGCGCCTCTAAATCTCTTTGTGAATAAGTTACTTAAGATCTTTTTGCACAAAGAGAAGATAATGAGAAGTAAATGAGGGGAATGCAAAATTTATTTGCAGTAAAGTTGGCTCTGACAAGCTTGTTAGAAATAGCATCTGTTTGGGCTTATAATTTCAACTTTATTTTTTTATACCTAGTAATAATGGTGGTAGACATTGAAAATTACACGGATAGTTAAATACACTTTAGTGATTATGCTGCTGCAAATTGCTTTATCGACATTACTCAATATTGTTGCTGGTTTTGAGCGCTATGCATCATCGAGGCTTGGCGATTATATTCTTATTGCAATCATCCCATCCAGTGTCTTATCTTTTTTACTATATGGTGTAATGGCATATCGCAGTGATAATTATGCTTGGCGATATGCATTTTATGTTTGTTTTTTAGGCTTTTTTCTTGGTGCAATAACTGTCTCATTGATCTTGCAAGAGTTTTACTTTTTCTCAAAAACTTCCATTATCGAGTTGCCCGTTTCATTGTTAGTTATTATTTTAGCAACCCTGACAGGGTTGAAATTGCAAAGAAAAACGAGCGCTTAAAGCTCACCAATATATAGTATTACATTAATGGTCTTGGAATCAGACTCTAATGTTAATGTGTTAATTTTTCCACCAACACCTGCTGTTGTTGCTTTTTCAAGTTTGATCTCTTTACTGAGTTAATAATAAAGAAGTAGTTACAAAGTAACGAATTACAGTAGGTCGTCATTTATGGCGACAATTTTTGCAGTAAGTCATTTAAAGATCTTTTTGCACAAAGAGAAGAGAATGAGAAGTAAATGAGGGGGGAATGAAAAATTTGGTTACCCGTAGGAAATGGCTTTAGCCATGAATTATTTTTGTTAGTAGGATTGTCGCGCTAAAGCACGACCTACATGAGAACTTTTACAAATATAACGATGTGTTATGTGGCGTGCTGCAAGGTGTTAGCGCAAAGCTATTAATTGTGGTTATTAACATCTGTTGTTGTTGTTTTTCTAGCTTTAGCTCGGCACTGAGCAGTTCTTTACGAATTGCAGCATAATCTGCAATTTCGGTGTGATTGGCTTTTAAATAGGCGCGGGAAGTACGTAGGGGCTTTAAAACCTGTTGATCAAATGCACTAATACATTGTTCAAGTTTGCTTAGCTGTGCTTGGCTAATTGCTAGATTGAGAGAATCTAAATAGTACAGTAGCAGGCACAGGTTAACGTTTTTACCTTGCTGGTTTTGATAATCCAACAGGCGTGCTTGCATGCCATCTTTGCTATAAAGCTGACATGCAAATTGCCAAAAATCGTTGCTGTTAAGCAAGTTCATCGGCAAAGGCCTGCTCTTTTTCTTCCATCTCTTCAAGGGCCATTAATAGCTCCTCTTCGATGTCATTTACTTTCGGTGTTAACGTCGCTTGTTTAGCTAGTAATTCTTTGAGTTTTGCTTTGTTGTCATCGTTATAAAGCTCGTTATCGCCAAGTGCTTGTTCGATTTCAGCTAATTCGGCAGAGTGTTTATCAAGTTGCTTTTCAAGCTTTTCGATGTGCTTTTTAAGTGGTTGTGTGGCTTTTCTAAACTCTGCTTCTAGGCGTTTTTGCTCTTTACGGTTAACGCTTGAGTTTGCTTTTGGTTCATTGTCATCTTGAGTGGTTTTTGCCGCTTCTTTATTAGCGTTAAGTAGCCATTGATAGTATTCGTCTAAGTCGTAGCCAAACTGGGTTACTTCACCGTTATCCACTAAGTAATATTCGTCGGCGGTATTTTTTAGCATGTGACGGTCATGGGAAACGGTAACCATCGCGCCTTCAAACCCTTGCAACGCCATTACTAAAGCATGACGCATTTCTAAATCAAGGTGGTTGGTTGGCTCATCGAGCAGTAATAAGTTTGGTTTTTGATAGACCAACATTGCGAGTACTAATCGGGCTTTTTCACCCCCTGAAAACGGTGCTACGGGCTCAAGGGCTTTATCACCAATAAAGGCAAAACCACCTAAAAAGTCACGCAGTGATTGCTCGGTGGCTTTAGGATTTAAACGCTGCAAATGGGTAATCGCGCTGGCTTTTAAATCTAGCGATTCCAATTGATGCTGAGCAAAGTAACCTATGTTTAAGCCCTGATGTTGGAATACTTCGCCTGCTTGCGGTTGTAAGTCGCCAGACAATAACTTTATTAAGGTTGATTTACCTGCGCCGTTACGGCCAAGTAGGGCAATGCGACTACCAGGGACTAAGTTAAGTTTAATACTATTTAATATTGTGACATCGCCATAGCCGGCTTGAGCTTTATCGAGTGTCATCAATGGGTTTGGTAGTGCGGTAGGCTCTGCAAATTCAAAGTCAAAGGGCGAATCAGCATGAGCTGGTGCGAGCTTTTCCATACGTTCAAGCGCTTTAACGCGGCTTTGTGCTTGTTTGGCTTTACTGGCTTTGGCTTTAAAGCGGGTAATAAATTGCTCAAGGTGGGCAATTTGATCTTGTTGTTTTTCAAACATCGCTTGTTGTTGTAATAAACGCTCTGCTTTTTGGCGTTCAAATTGCGAGTAGTTGCCTTTGTAAACATTGATCTTTTGCTTGTCGATATGCCAAATTTGGTCAACTACAGCATCGAGGAATTCACGGTCATGCGATATCAACACTAAAGTACCGGTGTAAGCGCGTAAAAAACGCTCCAGCCAGTACACCGCATCTAAATCCAAGTGGTTAGTTGGCTCATCCAGTAGCAGCAAGTCGGCATCACGGATCAGCGCTTGGGCAAGGTTTAAGCGCATTCGCCAGCCACCGGAAAAATCACTAACGGGGTTTTCAATTTGGTTATTTGCAAACCCTAACCCGTGAAGTAACTCGCCGGCTTTGGCTTCTATGCTATAGCCTTTAATGTGCTCAAGTTGTATGTGCACTTTGGCTTGGGTATCGCCATCATCATTTTGTTCGGCTTCGCGCAGCGCAATACGCATGGCGTAATACTCAGGATGACCTTGTAATACATAATCAATTGCGCTGATATCTAGCGCTGGCGTTTCTTGTTTTACCGAGGCGATAGACCAGTCTTTAGGGATACTGCAATTACCTGCATCAAGCTGTAGTTCAGATTTCAATAAACTAAAGAGTGTTGATTTACCGCAGCCATTGGCGCCAACTAGGCCAACTTTGTGTTCTGGAAATAATGTAGCTGAGGCATCTTTAAGGAGTGCTTTACCGCCGCGAAGTAATTCAATTTCTGAGATCTGGATCATGTAGTCTGCGCTTTACTGTGCCTTTGTGAACTTGGCGCTATCATAGCACGGAAGCTGGGCTATATTTCAATCGTCAGCGTATCAACTGGGTAGTTATTGGGTTAAAATGTAGCAAGTTTCTTTTCAAACTGTGGGAAAACGTAGTGAAACAGAAAAAACGATTTATTGCTGGGGCAACCTGTCCAGAGTGTAAAACCATGGATATGATGATGCTTTACAAAGAGCACGATGTAGAGAAAGTCGAATGCATGCAGTGCGGCCATAAAATGGCACAGCCAGAGCAGGCTGTTCAGGCATCAACACGCCAATTTGAACAAGTCATTGGCGTGTTTAAACCGGGCGATTAAGCGCCCGCAACCATCAATAGTGTGGCGGCGGAGGCTCTGGCGTGTCTGACATCATCATAGATGATGATTGCGACTCTTTAATTTTTTCAGCCAGTAGCTCTGTTTGGCGCTTCATTTTTGCCAACAGCTGCTGGTGCACTTTTATTTCATCATTTAAAATTTCAATCGTTTCGTCTTGAAAAGCCACTTTGGCTTCAAGTTCTGTTAAGCGATGTTCAATTGTGTTCATTTTTTTCTCGTCTAGTAAAGCGCTCAGCGATCCCACTGGAGCTTTCGGTTAACAACGCAGTATCGTTGTCAGTAAAAGCGACATCAAGTACCACTGCTGATTTTGGTCTACTGCCTTCTCGCGGTGTTACATGCCAACTTTGAATTTGTTCACCACTGGATAATTGCCATAGGTCCACTAAGCGGTTAGGTGAGCCTGTTGCCAGCAAGGTGCCTGCTTCATTAAAGCGTACCGCAGTGAAAATTCTCTGGCGGGCAATATACTGCAGTTTACTAACAAGATCACCAGTTGTCAGCTGCCATACATGTGCTTGTGTCATACTGTCTGCGGTAAATGCATAGCGACCTTGCGGATCTAAGGTCACTTGGGTGACACGACTTGGATGGTTAAAGCGATGGATCACTTGTCCGGAACGAGTATCCCAAAAGTACGCCGCATAATCGTTGGAGCCACTGAGAGCAAAATTTCCGTTGGGCGATAAAGCAACTGCGTTAATTTTTTCTTGGTGGCCAAGGAACTCAATGCGTCTACCGGTCTCTAAGTCGAGGTAAACAACAACGCCATCGCTACGACCGTACAAAACACTGCGGCCTTGGTTACTAATGGCGATATCACGAATAGTGGCGGTTTTTATTTTGTAGTAGCCGGTATTTTTGCCAGTGGCAATATCCCATACTGCAAAAGTGGTTTTTTCAGCGGTAACAGCGTGGCTGTTGTCATAAGCGATAGCCACGGTATGTACTAGGCTATCGGCGTCTTGTTGCTGAAACCATTGGTATTTTAGTACTTGCTGTTGATTATCCCATAGGGCGACCCCATGGTGTATAGATGAGATCAGGCTGTATTTGCCATCATGAGATATTGCGGAGGCGAACGCGCCTCTGGCTGCATGCTCATAGCTTGCAGTGGCTTGGTCTTTTTGTTCTGAGCAGGCAATCAGCAAGGTGCAGCACAGAAGATACAAAAAAGTACGAAATATCGACATATTACAGCTATTTCCCCTTAACTCTTAGTGATTGAGAGGTTAGACTAGGGCTCGTGAAAGCCTAGGTTGTTTATCTAATTAACGTGAAAGTGAGCGTATAGCCTACAATCAGAAATTAGATAAGTAGCCTACCATGGGCCGTTAACCTTTAACTAGTAATAATACAATAAATGACATCTGCAAAGTGTGTCGGAGATTTAAAATGAAAAAGACGATTAAATTGTCATTGATTGCAGCGTCAGTTTTAGCGCTAACAGCTTGTAATCAAGAAGCAAAACAAGAACAAGCACCTGTTAAACTTGAAACTGAAGTACAACAACAAGCATACGGTATTGGTGCATCTGTTGGTAACTTTTTAAATAAAGATTTAGCTGATAAAAAAGAGTTAGGCATTGAGCTTGACCAAGCATTATTAATTCGTGGCTTTGAAGATGCCCTTGCTGGCGACGCAAAAATTGACGAAGAGAAAATTCGTGAAGTATTAACTGCACTTGATACGTCAGTACGTACTAAGCAAGAGCAACATGCCAAAGTAGAAGCTGAAAAAAGCCAAGCTGAAGGTGAAAAATACCTAGCTGATAACGCTAAGAAAGAAGGCGTAACAGTAACTGAATCAGGCCTACAGTACGAAGTGATCACTCAAGGTGATGGTGAAATGCCAGTAGCAACTGACGTAGTTAAAGTACACTACAAAGGCACACTACTTGACGGTACTGAATTTGATAGTTCGTATGCTCGTAACGAACCAACGACTTTCCCACTTAACCGCGTAATCGCTGGTTGGACTGAAGGTTTACAACTTATGCCTGTAGGTTCTAAGTATAAGTTTACTATTCCAGCAGAACTAGCATACGGCGATCGTGACTTAGGTAAGATCCCAGCTAACTCAACACTTGTTTTTGAAGTTGAATTACTTGAAATTCAAAATGAAGAGCAAGCAGCAGCTGCAGAGTAATTATTTATTCTGTGCGAGAAGGGGGGCTAATTAGCCCCTTTTTTTGTTGCTAAAATCTTAGCTAAAGGCGGTTTCTTTCATAGTCAACGTACCTGTATCAGCATTGAGTTCGATTTGCGTACCGACCGGTAATATGAACTGTCGTTTTATATGGCCAATCATCGCCCCTCGGTAGGCAGGGATAGCCAGCGGTTTTATATAATCTGCAAAAATTTCATCTAGCGTCAATGAGCCATAGCCATTTCCCGGGCTGCAATCGTTACAGTCACCAAATACAAACCCCGCTATTTTGTCCAGTGCACCCATTAGTTTTAAAGTGCTGAGCATGCGGTCAATCCGATAAGGTGCTTCATCAATGTCTTCTAAAAATAAAATAGCCCCGTCAAATTGTGGTAAATAAGTTGAGCCAGCCAGCGCTGTTAGTACAGTTAAATTACCGCCGATAAGTTGTCCAGTCGCTTTACCTGGTGTGATGGTTTGGGTGAGGTATTGGCTATTAACCAATTCATCCTCGGCTTTTGGCAAGTTGCTAAAGTGCATGCGGGTTTGTTGCTCAAACATTTGTTTAAATTGTTTAACATGAAATGGATTCCAATCACTAGAGGCGTTAGGTCCATGAAAACTAACAATACCCGCCTTAGCTAGTAACGCGTTATGAAGTGCGGTGATATCTGAGTAGCCCATCAGCGGTTTGGCGTTAGCACGGATTATTGCATAATCCAGCAGGGGTAAAATACGTGCCGCCCCAGAGCCACCTCGTAAGCAAAAAATAGCATCAACACTGCTGTCGTTAAACAGCGCATTAAGATCGTCTGCACGTTGTGTATCAGTGCCCGCAAGGTGGCCACGTCTAGCCATAATATTAGGTGCTAACTTAGCATTATAACCAAGCGCTTCAATTACTTGCTTAGCTAAAATAATGTCTTTTTGATTTGCTGTTGCTGCTGATGGGCTAGCTACACCAATTGTGCCTCTGCTTGGTAAGGCGTTCGGCTTTTTTAAACTTAGTGCAGTTTGACTTGATAGGTTAGCTGCTTGAGCGCTATTGCCTGCGAGTAACCCTGCACTGAGGAGTGATACAGATTTCAAAAATGTACGTTTATTCATGGCGAGCCTGTGTAGTTTTAATGCACAATAAGGCTATAATTACATCATTGAAATATAAATTTCAATTTTATGGGGTGTTATGGGAATATTAAATTTATAGATGGGTAAGAAAAGACTTAAAGTAAACAGCAAACAAGGAGCTTAGCTCCTTGTAACGTAATAATTGTGTGTATTATCTAGGTGTGATTAGAATATAAATTATCAATCAACTCATCTTCTAACTCAAAACGCAGCTCAAGTGTTTCACCAAGTTTTGATAAGTCGTCATCAAAATCATTGAGTAAATCTTCTTTATCCACCTCTGCATATTTGTCATTAAAATCAAGTGCAATGTCAGTAGTTTGCGAAATTCGTGGATAAAGTTCATTGGCAAGCTGCTGGCTATTAGGGCCTTTTTGCTCACATGCCTTGGCAATGTCGTCATACACTTCAAAGTGACCAGCAGATAAATAATCCATCAATAGTTGGCAAAAATTTTGGATCTGTAATTGGTCAGGTAAGGCATGGTCTTTTTTATCATACGGTGAAAAGCCAGCAATACGACAATATAAAACTAATAGTTCTTGGCGTTCTGAGAGCCATTTGTCGATCACGGTGTGGCTACCACCCCATTTTTGTTGAGCTTTTTCCAAACGCGTCAGCATTATCATTCTCCTTAGCTGGGTTGGTTTCTTCTATAACAATGAAATATGCCGCAAAGATCAACACATTTTTTTTATAATTTTGTAATAAAACAAGAACTATATGATATATAAACAGTTTTTTTAATAAAATACAAATCGTTTATATTGTTTCAGGCAAGAAAAAACCACCATAAAGGTGGTTAATTTCTTTTTCCATGACTTGTTTAAACAAGCTTTCTTATTGTTATTAGAAGATTTTTATTTTTATTGTTATGTAATTTTTATTGTTTTTATTGTTAACGCGGGACAAGTTATACCAAGGTTTTTACTATGTTGCAAACATATTAATAAAAAATTTCAAATGTTATTGTTTGTTGTATTAATTTTGTACCAAGCAAGCATCTTAAAATAGATTATTAATCTGTATCAATACTAAGGTTAATTAGTGCCATAGCGATAGAGAGGTGTGCGATATGGTGATACAATCTGCGCAATATCTATCAGCTTTAGGATCCTTTACGCTATGAGCGAATTAAAAAACGACCGTTATTTACGTGCACTACAAAAACAGCCAGTTGATGTGACTCCGGTATGGATGATGCGCCAAGCAGGGCGTTACTTACCAGAATACCGCGCAACTCGTGCACAAGCGGGCGATTTTATGAGCCTGTGTAAAAATGCTGAGCTCGCTTGTGAAGTAACATTACAGCCGCTGCGTCGTTACCCATTAGATGCCGCTATTTTATTTAGTGATATTTTAACGATTCCAGATGCGATGGGCTTAGGTTTGTACTTTGAAACCGGTGAAGGTCCTAAATTTGAGCGTCCAATTTCATCACTTGCTGATGTACAAAAAATTCCAAAGCTCGATCCAACAGATGAGCTTGGTTATGTTATGAATGCCGTAAGCACGATCCGTCGTGAACTAAAAGGCGAAGTACCGCTAATTGGTTTCTCGGGTTCACCTTGGACACTTGCTACTTATATGGTTGAAGGCGGGAGCAGCAAGACCTTTGGCAAAATCAAAAAAATGGCATTTGCTGAGCCAAAAACACTGCATTTGTTACTTGATAAGCTTGCTGATTCAGTGATCGATTACTTAAATGCACAAATTAAAGCCGGTGCGCAGTCTCTAATGGTGTTTGACTCATGGGGCGGTGTATTGAGCCCGCGTGATTATAAAGAGTTCTCATTGCAGTACATGCACAAAATCGTTGATGGTTTAATTCGTGAATACGATGGCCGCAAAGTGCCCGTTACGTTATTTACTAAAAATGGTGGTCAATGGATTGAAGCGATAGCAGCAACGGGGTGTGATGCAATTGGTCTCGATTGGACAATTAATATTAGCGATGCTAAGCGCCGTGTCGGCGACAAAGTAGCTCTGCAAGGTAATATGGATCCATCAATGTTACATGGCACACCAGATCGTATTCGCCAAGAAGTAGCGACTATCCTTGAAGATTTTGGCACAGGTGAAGGTCATGTATTTAACTTAGGCCATGGTATTACGCCTGATGTTGATCCTGAAAACGCGGGTGTATTTATTAATGCCGTACATGAGTTTAGTGCGCAATATCATAAGTAACTGCAGCTGTAACAAGCACTGTCATTTATAATCAAAAAAGCCCGCTTATCAGTAAGCGGGCTTTTTATTAGCTGTCTCAACGTGTTTATTTAAACAGTCGATTCAAACCATTTAACGCCGCAACACGATAGGCTTCAGCCATAGTTGGGTAGTTAAAGGTGGTATTTACAAAGTAATCAATATTATTGCCGCCATTTTTTTGTTCCATAATGGCTTGGCCAATGTGCACGATTTCAGAGGCACGCTCGCCAAAACAATGCACACCCAGTACTTCTTTGGTTTCAGTGTGGAATAATATTTTTAAACTACCCACTTCGGTACCAGCAATCTGTGCTCGCGCTAAATGTTTAAATTGAGCTCTGCCGACTTCATAAGGGATTTTCGCGGCGGTTAACTGCTGCTCTGTTTTACCTACTGAGCTCATTTCAGGGATGGTATAAATACCTGCCGGAATATCAATAATTAGTTTTTCATCGCAATTACCACAGGCAATTGCATCGGCTGCAATTCGACCCTGATCAAACGCTGCACTAGCAAGACTTGGGTAGCCAATGACATCACCAACGGCATAAATGTTATCGACCTCGGTTTGGTAAGTTTCATTAACTTTTAACTGCCCGCGGCCATCAGCTTTTAAGCCAACCGCTTCAAGGTTAAGTCCGTCAGTGTTGCCGGTGCGACCATTGGCAAATAAAATACAGTCAGCTTTAACGCGTTTTCCTGATTTTAAATGCATAACAACGCAATCATCACGGGTTTCAATGCGGTCAAACTCTTCGTTATGGCGGATCACAATGCCGCTATTCCAAAAGTGATAGCTTAAAGCATCTGAGATTTCAGCATCCATAAAGGCGAGTAAGCGGTCGCGAGTATTAACTAAATCGACTTTTGCACCTAAACCTTTAAAAATAGACGCATACTCACAACCAATGACACCAGCGCCGTAAATAAGCACACGATGAGGGTCATGCTCTAGGCCTAAAATAGTATCGCTGTCGTAAATACGAGAATGGGTAAAGTCGACTTCAGGTGGGCGATAAGGGCGAGAACCTGTAGCAATAACAATGGTTTTAGCAGTTAGTCGTTCGGTTGACCCATCAAGACGTTTAATTTCAATTGTGTGCTTATCAACAAAGCTAGCATCACCTTGAAACATATGAATGCGATTACGATCGTAAAAGCTACTGCGTAAATTTGATTGCTTAGAAATAACCGAGCTGGCGTGGCGCAAAATATCAGGAAACGTTAACCTACTAGGGCGCTCACCCACATTAAACAATGGGTTTGCTTTGTATTCTATATAGCGGCTAACAGAGTGACGTAGTGCTTTTGAAGGGATAGTACCCCAATGTACGCAACCACCACCAACGGCAGCTTGGCGTTCGATAACGGCCACTTTTTTGTTGCTTTTAGACAGGTTCATGGCGGTACCTTCACCGCCAGGACCTGTGCCTATAATAATTGCATCATATTGAAATGATGGTTGTTCTTGCTTTACTTGTTGTTTGGCCACAGCCACTCCTACATTAACTAAAAGAGGCTTTTAATAACCTCGCATTGAGTGCAAGCCACGCCTGCTTTTGATTTTCCCAGGCTGCTTCCAACTCATGATATTGTGTCATTAAAGCTGATTTTTCGCATTGTTGCAGCATGTTATTCTTTTTAACTTCTAAAACTTGCTTTTTTAGTGCGCAAAAGTGTTGTAGCTTTTTCAGCAATAAATCGTACTCTTGCTGCAATAATGTAAGCTTATCTTGCGCTAAAGGCAATTTCGCTAAACGGTTTTGCGTTCTATTCATTAACGTTTCGGCTTTGGCTTTTTCGATGCGCTCAACCGGCGTACGTTTTAATTTTTTAGCAAGTCCAACAGCCGCAAAAGCGCGGATCATCCATTTTGTGGGATCATAATGAAACCATTTTATGCCATTGCGATAATCACTGGCAAAAATATGATGAAAGTTATGGTAACCCTCGCCATAAGTAAACAAGGCTAGTACCCCGTTATCACGAGCAGTGTTTTTTTCGGTGTAAGGTCGAGAGCCCCAGATATGCGCCACCGAATTAATAAAAAAGGTGAAATGCTGGCTCAATACCAAACGCAACAATCCAGCTAACAACAGCATGCCAATTACATCACCAATTATTAAACCCAGCAGGGCAGGGATACCAATATTAGTTGCTAATACTAATTTCATATAATGACGGTGTTGCCACATCACTATTTTATTGCGTTGTAAATCACGACAATTACTATAATCACCATAACTGTCGCCTTGGTAATCGCGTAACATCCAACCTATGTGGCTATACCAAAAGCCATTAGTTGCTGCATAAGGGTCTTTTACAGGGTCATCAACTTGGCCATGATGAACGCGGTGATCGCTGCTCCAGTGCAGCGCACTATTTTGTAGTGCAAAAGCACCACCTAAAGCAAAAAAGGCTTCTACAACAGGATGAGCGTCGTAAGTTTTATGGGCCCATAAGCGATGGTAGCCTGCGGTAATTGACATACCAGCATAAAACATACAAGCAACAAATGCGATCCAATGACTACTGGTAAAGCCATGGGTAAACCCATACCAAGGCACTAATGTGGCAGCAGCCAAAAAAGTAATACTAAAAAATAGGACATTGGTCCAAATAATCGGTGGTTTTTTCATCTTTTCAAATCTGAGCGTACACTTGTAAGCTAAAATAATATTTCATTCTCTTGCCGTCAAGTATTAGACTGGAGAATTAAGATAAAAATCACCATAAATTGATTTAAATTAAATCAGGAGTAGTTCATGTCGGGTGTTCGCGCGCAACAGAAACAAAAAACACGACAAGCTTTAATTGAAGCGGCATTTAACCAATTAAGCGCCGATCATAGCTTTTCTAATTTAAGTTTACGTGAAGTTGCCCGTGAAGCAGGTATAGCACCAACCTCATTTTACCGCCACTTTAAAGACATGAATGAACTGGGTTTAACCATGGTCGATGAAGCCGGTTTAACGCTGCGCCAGCTAATGCGCCAAGCGCGCCGCCGTATAGCCAGTGGCGGTAGCATTATCACCACCTCGATTGTTACTTTTATGGAGTTTATTGATAACTCCAGTAATCAATTCAGATTATTACTGCGTGAACGCTCCGGCACCTCTAAAGCATTTCGTGCCGCTGTAGCCCGTGAAATTAAACACTTTATTTTAGAGCTTGCTCATTATCTTGAAAGCGAAACCCCGTGCGATGCAACTCATGCGTATATTCAAGCAGAGGCTATGGTCACGCTAGTATTTAATGCCGGTGCTGAAGCATTAGACATAGAAGGGCAACAACGAGAAGAGTTAGTCGATCGTTTAATTTGGCAATTACGTTATATAACGCGTGGCGCTAGTAATTATGTGCGAGAGAATAAAAACACGAGTGAATAATCAGCATAAATGCTTGTAGATTTTTTGTTCCTATTTCTTTATTATTGCAAGCTAAAGTTTATACTCAGAAAATTAAATCTCTGCATTAGAGAAAGCGAGGATGCATATGCTCACCAAGGACGCGGTGAACTTTAAACATGCCCATATTTTTGATGAAATAAAAGATGAAGCAACCGAACCTGTTGTAACGTTTGCGTACGTCAGGCGAGCTGAATTCTTTTTATTACCGAAAAAACTACAACGGCTTATTCAAGATAATCAGTATGGTGTAATTGATAAACGCCAAGCCGCACGGCTACGTGATGATCCCCGCAGCCAATTTTGGGCAAATGAAAAAACATGGCGAAAAGTCAGCTACAACACCTATAAAAATACCGCGCAAGGCTTAGCTGTTTATCCAAAAGGTCCTGTGAGTACCACTAAGTTTTCGTCATCCGGTGGAGCTAATGCCGCACCTGATTATTCGGCTTCGGAGCATTTTTTAAGTGACTCCAACCAAGCAAACTTCTTAGCAAATCCAGCGCTACTCAATAGCCAGTATGGAGAAGGCCAAGCAAAGTATATTGCGCAATCAATGCAGAAAAATAGCCGTGCTTTAAAGCCAACAGTTGTTGAAGTTCACTTACCCGCAGTATGTATATATAAGCCTATTTTGCAAAGTACTGTATTGCTAAAAGCGTCGCATCAAGTTAGGCAACATTTTTCAAACCATCTTTTACAAGCAAGCGAAACCGTAGAGCAGCTCGCCGAGCAATATACCGGCTATAAAAATGCCAATTTGATTTACGACTACAACCTAGGCTTTAGTAATCGCAAACCAGCCAAACCCGGCACTAGCTTACGCGTGCCCGATGGCTGGAAGCTCAATATTGAAGGCTCAAGCAGCAACAGCCGCAGCGTGGTTATTAAGTGGCAAGGGCCAACCAGCGGGCAAGTAACCTTACAACTCGATAAAAAACGCCCTGACGAAGTATCGTTTTGGCAGCATTTTTTTGCTGTAAAGCCCGGACTTTATAACGTTATTGTCACTGCCAGCGGCGCAGTAGATACCACTACCTTTACCGTTGAACAGCCCGCGTTAGGCTACGAAATTGAATTGCGTGATGAAGCCGGCGAGCCGCAAGCGAATATGGGGTACAAAATTCGCTTACGTAACGGCCATGTTATCACCGGACAGCTCGATCAAAACGGCTACGCCAACGTATCAGGCCCTGATTTTGAAAACGCCAAAGTCAGCTTTTTTGAACTCGCCGATCACGATTGGTCAGTAGGCAACATCACCTAAACGTAGACTTGCTCTGGCGATATTTATATTTAGGGATAAGGATATTTCAATGACACAACAACACACCGTCGCACAAGGCGAAACACTGCTACGCATAGCACGCCAATATGGTTATAAAACCTCAACCGCCTTGTATAACCACCCCAGTAATGCTGAGTTTAGAGCGCTGCGCCCTGATCCAAACTTAATTTACCCCGGTGACGTTATTACCATACCACCTAAAAAAGAAAAGTTTATGCCGCTGCGCGCCAATAGCCTAAATACGTTTGTTGTACAAAACGAAAAAGAATATTTTCGCTTGCAAATAATTCATGAAGATGGTGATGACATCACTGGCAAACGTATTGTACTCAACATAGGCAGCCAAACTATCGATACCGTTTTACCGAGCGACGGCCTAGTTGAAGTTGAGCTAAATGAGAACGACACGCTCACCGCTCAGGTTGATTTATATCTCAAGGAAGATCAAAGCTCACCCAGTGAAAGTTTTACCGCACAAGTTGGTCATTTAGACCCCATCGATACCCTTTCAGGCGTACAAGCTCGCTGTAATTTACTGGGCTTTGATTGCGGTAAGGTAGATGGAATTAATGGTGCAAAAACTAAAGCCGGTGTTAAGGGGTTTCAATTTGTACATGGCTTAGAGGTTGACGCCATAGCAGGGGAAAAAACAAAAGCTAAGTTAAAGCAAGTTTATGGTTCTAAATCTAAGGAATAGAATGAATACAGCAAAGAATGCCTTACCTATGGCGGTTAATAGCATCAATAAAGTGATAGTTGATACTGAAGTGACACCTATTTATCCCGTGCGATATGCCTATGCCAATTTTTTTGAAGAAACATTACATGAAAATGCGCTACCTACAGATTTGAATACGTTATTACATGCAAGAACGATTAAAGATGGGCAGGGTTATATTGTTCGTTTACTGCGTGAAGGCTGGGTTTATCTATTTGATGAAGATAATCCTGCAACAGATTTACTGCATATTTTTAAATATGAAAAACGCAAAAGTGATAAAGGCGTAGCGACTGAACACTTTGTTAAATACAAATTTAAAAATGGTGTCGATGCTTCTCAAGGTATCGAAGTGGATACACATAAAAAGTGTAAGCTTTCTGATGATGGTAGCTATGGTTTTGTATTTGCCAGTAGAGAAGCAAAAAAAGTCTCTATTGTTTATACCGAGCATGAATTAGCGAAGGAAGTAATCGATAAGCTGCAAAGTCAGCAAAGCTTTCGTCGCGAATGCATGCAGTTAATTGACCTTCAAAAAGAAGACGGGCAGGACTTTGTTCCAGCAACAGAAACCAATTTATGGAAGCTTGTTGAAGATTACAGAGAGCGCAAAGAGCGTTTTTTAAAGTTTCAAGCAAGTACAGAGGCTGATCAAAATGAAATTAGTTTAGATGTACTAACTACGGATGACTCCTACGAGCTTGATGCAAGTTACATTTCCTTACTTATCAATCACACATTGAGGTTTTCTAAAAAATCTAAAATTGTTGCGTTATTTGACCCTGTTGGGCGACAAAAAGATATTGCACTTGCCCATGCTCAGCTGTGTATTTTACAGCAAGCCGAATCCGCTCAAAACATTTATCCTTATACAATAGGCGCGTTTGTACAAGCGCTTCGTAGTAGTAAAGACGAAGTCATTAAAGAAGCCTTAGCAGAAAACATCAACTGGCAAGAGCATGGCCGCTATTGGCAAGCAATGGATAAGCGTCAGCGTACATACTTAGCACGCCAGCAAGAGTTCGTCGATTTGTATAGCGCATTTATGGAAGCTGCGCCGCATCAAAATCAAGTGGGGAGTTTAAATACCTACCTACAAAGTTTTTTTGCAGAGCCCAAAAAAGATGCTGCTCAGGAAAGTGAATTTGTTAAGGTGTGCGATATCTACACTGATATTTTTGCCGGAATGTTAGCATCAGCACCCGGGAATAAAGCCTTTGAGCAGTTGTTTATTGAAGGAGCTGAACAAGCCGAAAACAATGGTAATACATCACCAATCGCCATATTTTGGCATTACTTTTTAAGGCCAATTGTTACGCAACCGCAAAAAGGCACTGACTTTACTGCAAACACCTTAAGAGCACTAGATAGACTGATGGTGACGATAGCCCCGGTTATCTCTAAGTTATATTCACCTACAAAGGTGAGTTTGGACTACGCAAAAAAACTATTTGGTGTAAGTGCTGGGGCAGGGATTAACTATATCGCCAACAAAGTAGTCCCCGCTATCTTAAACGCATATGGCATACAAATACTCGATAAAACAGTTTCTCTCACCGAGTCACAGCTAGAGAAACTGCTTAACCAAGTCATCAATGACTCAAACTTAAACCACACCTTACATGTAACTAATCCGCAGACAGCAGAGCGTTATGTAGGTAGTGCTGAGCGCAAAATCAAGCTAGGGCAAGCGGCATTTGACTGGGTTGAAGGCGTAAAAGACGCTAAACTCCCCACGCTGATTACCTTATCAGAAATTCAGGTTGATGCTCGTCATTACAATAATTATGAGTTTGTGCATAGCCCTTACAGCGAAGCGAGTAAAATTGCGCTTTTAGTAGATGGCAGCTTTGCTGGTTTAAGTGCCTTTTTTAATCTTTCAGCAATTAATGACCTAATCCACCAAAATCGATTTGATATAACAAACCCACTCAAAAACCGCTCAACATTTCAATCTGTGATGACATGGACGAGTGTGCTCTCAGCGCTAACGGTTGATATCGCTACCATAGGAAGTGACACACTAAAACTAGGTGTTAAGGTGCAGCCTAAGTTGTTACAACCTCAAGCAATGCAAAAGTTATCATCGCAGGCAACACATTTAAGTAAATCACTAAGTGAGTTTGTTACGGGTAAAGTGGCTGCTCGGCTTATTTTTGTAGCGAATGTAGCGGGCGCTGTTAGTTCTGCAATAAGTGCAATTAATGCTTTCGATGTTGGTAGTGACGAAGAAGCCTATGGGCACTTAATTACCATGGCAGGCTCGGCTGCACTAGCAGCACAGGTGATGTTTTTTGGCTCCAGTGCGCTTTATGCTAGCGCTGCTTCAGCTGCTACAATCGGTGGCGCGCCTGTCAGCATATTATTGCTCATAGGCGGTTTAATCGCTATAGGTGCAGGTATTACCATAACATTTTTGTTCGGTAAAAATGATTTAGAACTATTACTAGCAAATTGCTTTTGGGGGAGTGGGAGTAAATATGCGTTCTGGATAACTGAAGATGAAAGACCATCTATGAATGATAGACTCAAAGAAGCTTCTACTATATATAAAGAACAAAGAGTCTCGAGCGCTTATCAAGTTGAGCTGCAAGAATTTGAGAATATATTTAATCGTCCATCATTAACATTTGAATATAAAGACGGTAAGTCTGACTATCATTTTGCTTTGCCTAATTTTAGACTAGGTATTTCACAACTTCACTTTGAAGTAAGAGTTAATAAAAAAGTCTTGTCAGATGGCATCATCAAACCAAACACTCTCAGTAATAGCATTAGCGACTTTAGCCCATACGTAACCGTACGTGAGGTTGACTTACCATTAACCCAAAGCTTAAAACAACAGTTAAATGCCATAAAACATACCTTTAACTCAGGACTTGCACAATTTACTTTAACTCTTGAACATGAAAAGGATGTTTTTTTATATTGGTATTATGAGCCATCACCAGGAGTTGTTGTACCAAAACGTTATTTGGTTAAAAACGCACTTCTTAATAATGAAATAATAGGCATGCTTGATGATGATTTTATGCCTGAAACACATTAATAAAAGAGATTTTTATGGCTTTGATTAAACACCATTACCCAATACCTTTAGCAAATAAGTTGAAAGCACTACTTAGCTTTCAACTCACTAAAGAGGCACCGCCGCCAACACCGATAGTGTATGTAGATGAACATGCTTGTAAGCTTAGTAATAATTCAATGAAAGCCCGTAATATGGGACTGATCCCATTGTTATTAATGATTTTATTTACTGTATATTTAAATATCGATGACTTCTGTATTGGTTGGGAGAAAAAGGAGAAGTCGACACAACACAAAATTAAATTTTATAAACGTGAATATGGCGAAAATTACTTTTTATCTCCACGAGTTCACCCTATAGATAAGCGAAATTACGAGATGTTAGATGAAAATGGAGACCTATCATTAAGTAATTATATGCATTATCGTTATTATACAACTGCCAAGGTTGGCGGTACTTATCGCCTTAAAAAAGACATTTCACTTTTAGTTTTTTATGCTGTTACTATTCCACTTTTGTTGTTTTTTATTATTCGTTTTAAACGTCAAGCACCGATGGTGTTTGATCGTGATAAACAAATTGTCTACCTCTGGTACAAAGGCAAGGTACGCGCCCAGCACTTTAAAGATTTACGGATTTATGAAGACTTTCAAATGATGCGTATTCAGACCCGCGGTTTTGATAAACACAACAACATGCAATGGGCTAATTTTATGGTGCAACCGCGCCATAACCCTTATTACAACGGTAAAGATGCGTATGAGCCAGTACTGGCATTTATTTGTCAATTTATGGAATATGGCCGCGAGCATGTAATGCCACAGCATGAACAGTGGCAAAGCGATGATAAGCCCTTTGCATTTTTTGATGATGAAAAACCAAAAGACTTTGAGCAGCAATTAAATGCAGTGTTAACACATTTATCAGAGAACGATACAGATATCCCGCTTGATAAAGACAATTTACCCATTCCCCCTGTGTGAATAAGGTAAGGGCTGATGGTTTTAGAACTTCAAAAGCGCTTTATAACCACCCCAGTAATGCTGAGTTTAGAGCGCTGCGCCCTGATCCAAACTTAATTTACCCGGGCGATAAAATTACCATACCACCTAAAAAAGAAAAGTTTATACCGCTGCGCACCAACGGCATTAATAGCTTTGTTGTACAAAACGAAAAAGAGTATTTTCGCCTGCAAGTATCGTACGACGACGGCGATGACGTAGCTGGTAAACGCGTAGTACTCAATATTGGTAGCCAAACAATAGATACCGTATTGCAAAGTGATGGGCTTATCGAAGTAGAGCTTAATAATAACGACGCACTTACTGGCAACGTCGATTTATATTTAAAAGCAGGCGAAACCACACCAACTAAAAGCTTTGCGGTACAAATAGGCAATCTAGATCCAATCGACACGCTTTCTGGCGTGCAGGGACGTTGTAATATGTTGGGGTTTAATTGCGGCAAGGTTGATGGCGTCATGGGAGAAAAAACACGCATTGGGGTAAAAGAATTTCAGTACCAACATGAGCTAGATGTAGATGGTATTCCTGGCCCTAAAACCAAAGCAAAATTACAGCAAGTATTTGGGAGTTAGTATGAGTGCCCCGCATAGTATGCCAATGGTAGTTAACAATATAAATCTGTTAACGATTGTTAAGCCCGCTTTTGTATTTTTTTATCAAGTTGATACTAATGCAAAAAATTACGCTAAAGAACAGCTCATGCTGGTAAATAATCAACATAACTGGCAGCAAATAAAACCCATATCACGTGTAATGCCTGAGGGGAACTGGGTTCGTATAGAATTTACCGACATACCCCAAAGCGGCAATTTTGATTTATTACAAGACCCAAACGACGGCCAGCCTACTTACTATATATTTGATAACGTGCCATTCAGCGAGCTTAACAAGCAAACACCAAACACGGTAATAATGGCAGAGATAACAGAAGGGTAAGTGCATTCATTTTGCCTTCATTATAAAAGGTTTTAAATAATGAGTTTGTTTACAGCAATCCAATAAATGGACTCATTCAGTAAAAGGATAGTTTTTGATGTTTTTTAAAAAATACAGCATGTTTTGCGTGCTCTCTCTTTGTGCCAGCTTAGTGCTAAGCGGTTGCTCAGAGCCATCTTCACAAGGCTCTGAGCAGGCAGAGGTTGATGTTGCTAAATACCCATGGGCTAAAGAGCATAAAAACCACCCAGAATGGCCGATGGAAATACGAGAAGAGGTGTATGGCGATGCTCATACATTCTCAACACCGCGGTTAATGTTTTGGAATAAATACAAATACAGTGAGATACGCACGCTGTGGTCATCGCGTTTAGATGGCTCAGACAGGCGTCGTATTATTCCTGAAGAAGTATTTACACGTTTAGAATCTATTAGTATACATGCACCAGCTCGCTCACCAGATAACCGTTATATCGCTATTTCGGGTTATATAAATGACCGAGCGACGCGCCAGCTTTACGATACCAAAGAGCAAAAGCTAATCACCATGTCAGGTGGGGGTGGCTACCCGTGGTTTAATTGGACCTCAGACAGTGAAAACGTCATTTTTTACTCAGATGGCAAAAACTTTAATTACAATGTTCCAACAGGCGAGTTAACCCCACGACCACAAATTCACCACAGTGGCGCTGCTTTTTTACTGCCCGGCGATAAAGAGTTTTTAGCGGTAAAGCACGATGGCTTTTGGATACATAAGTTTAATGGCGAAATAGTGCGTAAAGTGAATTTTGGTTTTCCGAGGAAATGGGAGATGGTGGACCACCGAATTTCACCGGATGGTAAGTATTTAGCGTTTATGACTCATATCAGACCGAAAGCCCACTTTCATTGGGTGAATATCGAAAACCCTGAAATAAAGCATTCAGAAATAGGTGAGGGTGGTGGCGTTATTTTTTCTCCAGATGAAGATTATCAATTAGAGTACACAATAAAGCACTCGCAAGAACGTGATGAAAATGGGTTTTATCTTTCAGAGCGTGTCATCAGAACAAAAAACATACTAACAGGTGTGCAAACTGAAGGGTTAGTTAAAGAAAAAGGAATCTGGGGCATGAGAACTTTAGTCCCTGTAGCAATTACTAACTTAGCAGCACAAGGACAATAAAATGCATGACATGAGCAAAGGATCTGCAAGCCCATTGGTTTATTTACTAACTGGATATGTTGAAAACAATAAACCGGTTGATAAATTAACCTCGGTAGCAAATCGAATTATTGTTGCTGAACAGCCTAAATCAGCCACTTATGATACAAAAAAGCCTATTGTATTAAAAACAAATAGTGCTGGTATTTTATCGACAATAAATAGTGACTCATTAGACGTACGTCAGCCGTTTCATGCCTACACGGATAATAATCAACGTCCTATTATTATTCCGCCAATGGAATCCATTGGCCTCATTGCCAATAATAACCCTAGTGGCTGGACTGCAGAGTTTGTTGATAATTTAAAAAATTACAGTAGCTCAAATACGCCGTTTATTTATCAGTAATTTAACACTATCGATTGAAGTGGCAGAGATAACAGAAGGGTAAGTGCATTCATTTTGCCTTCATTATAAAAAGTTTTAAATAATGAGTTTGTTTACAGCAATCCAATAAATGGGCTCATTCAGTAAAAGGATAGTTTTTGATGTTTTTTAAAAAATACAGCATGTTTTGCGCCCTCTCTCTTTGTGCCAGCTTGGTACTAAGCGGTTGCTCAGAGCCTTCATCGCAAAGTTCATCGCAAACTCAGGCGGAACTTCAAGCTGAGCTGGCTAAATACCCATGGGCTAAAGAGCATAAAAACCACCCTGAGTGGCCGATGGAAATACGAGAAGAGGTGTATGGCGATGCAGATACATTCTCAACACCGCGGTTAATGTTTTGGAATAAATACAAATACAGTGAGATACGCACGCTGTGGTCATCGCGTTTAGATGGCTCAGACAGACGCCGTATTATTCCTGAAGAAGTATTTACACGTTTAGAATCTATTAGTATACATGCACCAGCTCGCTCACCAGATAACCGTTATATCGCTATTTCGGGTTATATAAATGACCGAGCGACGCGCCAGCTTTACGATACCAAAGAGCAAAAGCTAATCACCATGTCAGGTGGGGGTGGCTACCCGTGGTTTAATTGGACCTCAGACAGTGAAAACGTCATTTTTTACTCAGATGGCAAAAACTTTAATTACAATGTTCCAACAGGCGAGTTAACCCCACGACCACAAATTCACCACAGTGGCGCTGCTTTTTTACTGCCCGGCGATAAAGAGTTTTTAGCAGTAAAGCACGATGGCTTTTGGATACATAAATTTAATGGCGAAATAGTGCGTAAAGTGAATTTTGGTTTTCCGAGAGAATGGGAAATGAAAAACCACCGTATTTCACCGGATGGAAAATATTTAGCGTTTATGACTCATGGCAGAGACGACTTTCATTTTCACTGGGTAAATCTTGCCAACCCTGAAATAGAGCATTCAGAGAAAGGAACAGGTGGTGGAGTTATATTTTCATTAGATGAAGATGTTACTCTTAAATTTGGTTATAACGACTTTAAAGAGCCAGCTAGTCGAGATGAAATACCTGACATATATAGCATTATTACTAAAACGAATATTTTAACAGGTGAGCAAAAAATCACACGAGTAAAGGAAATGGGTATTTGGGGTCTTGATACATTAGTTCCAATAGCAATTACAAACGTAGCAGCACAAGGACGATAATAATGCATAAAATGAGCAAAGGATCTGAATAGAGTGGAGACAACAGTGGGAATTAAAATAGAAAACTTATCTAAGCAGGATCGGCCATAAAGTAAAGTATATTATGGTTGCTTTAGGTTTGGTTTGAATTATATAACCGTAAAGTTGGTTTTATACGGAATTTATTTTCTTTTATTGTGGTTTTTCATTCCATTTAAAGGTGAGATTATGCTTGCATGCGCAGTTTTGAAGTGTTAAAAATAGGGCTCACTGAACACACACATTTAGTAAAGACGATGCAAAACACTCATTTAATTACATTAAAACTGAACCTCTTACTGCAAGCGCACGTGAGCGGGGATTAGTGTATTTGCATTAAGTAAACACAAAAAACCCCGCATATCGCGGGGTTTTTTTTATCTCGCATCCAGGGCAGCAGAGAATTAAGGGTAGATTATGCAAGAACAAGATAAAGTATGGATTTTCGACACCACTTTACGTGATGGTGAGCAAGCGCTTAAAGCGAGCCTGACTGAAGAAGATAAAATCCAGCTGGCACATACTATTAGCCGCCTAAATGTGGATGTGATGGAAGTAGGTTTTCCGGTTTCGAGCCCTGCCGATTTTCGTTCAGTGCAACGTATAGCGACAGAAGTGAAAGGCCCTATTATTTGTGGTTTAGCACGCGCTGTTGCTAAAGATATTGAAGCCTGTGGCGAAGCACTTCGCACAGCACAACAAAGTCGAATTCATACTTTTATTGCTACCAGCCCTTTGCATTTAGAACACAAGCTACGTATGAGCTTAGATGATGCGACAGCCATGGCGGTTAAATCAATCAAGCTTGCCCGTAATTATACTGATGATGTGGAATTTTCATGCGAAGACGCAGGCCGTACACCGCATTGGGATTTATGCAAAATTGTTGAGCAGGCGATTAATGCCGGTGCATCAACCATCAACTTACCAGATACGGTTGGTTTTGTTACGCCAGACGAATACGCGGCGATGATCCGCCATTTAATGAATAACGTGCCAAATATTGATAAAGCGCGGTTAAGTGTACATTGTCATAATGATTTAGGTTTGGCTGTTGCCAATTCTGTTGCAGCGGTGCAAGCCGGTGCACGGCAAATCGAATGTACTATTAATGGTATTGGTGAGCGTGCGGGTAACTGTTCACTTGAAGAAGTGGCGATGATCATGAAGATGCGCCAAGACCACTTAAAAGTGTATACCGATATTCGCAGTGAAGAGATTTATCGCGCCTCACGCCAAGTGGCGAAAATTTGTAATATGCCAGTACAACCTAACAAAGCGATTGTTGGCGAGAATGCTTTTGCCCACAGTTCAGGTATTCATCAAGACGGTGTATTAAAAGCGCAAAATACCTATGAAATTATGTCACCAGAAAGCGTCGGCGTACCAAATAACCAATTAAATATGACCTCACGTTCGGGTCGTCATGTTATTGAGCACCGCCTTGAAGAATTAGGCTATCAAAAATCTGATTACGATATGGATAGCCTATATGAAAGCTTCTTAACCCTTGCAGATCAAAAAGGTACAGTGTACGACTATGACCTTGAAGCGATGATTTATTTTAATCAAATCAGTGATAAAGACGACAAATACCAATTAGAGTTTGTTAACTCAACGTCTAACTCGCAATCAGTAGCAAGCTCAACGATTGGGATGACGATTAATGGTGAGTCTAAACAAGAAGCCGCCACTGGTAATGGCCCTGTAGAGGCGTCATTCTTAGCGATTGAACGTTTAACGGGTATGGCTGTTGAAATGATTGAATTTAATCTAGAGGCGACCGGTGAAGGTGCCAGTTCATTAGGTGAAGTAAATATAATAGCTAAATACGATGGCCGCCCTTATCACGGCGCGGGCATTGCAGCGGATGTGGTTGAGGCGTCAGTACGCGCCATGATCCGCGTTTATAACTTAATTTATCGCGCACAAAAAGTGTCTGATTTAAAACAACAAAGGAAAGCAGGATGAGTCAATCAAATTATAGCGTTGCCGTATTAGCAGGCGACGGTATCGGCCCAGAAGTAATGGCAGCAGCAGAGCAAGTATTGGATGCTGTGAGCAGTAAATTTGGTTTCACTTTAACTCGTCATCATCATGCCATTGGCGGCGCTGCGATTGATCAATTTGGTAAAGCGTTACCCGATCAAACCCTTGCAGCGTGTGAAAGTGCCGATGCAATTTTGTTTGGTTCAGTGGGCGGTCCAAAGTGGGAGCATCTTCCTGCCAATGAGCAACCAGAGCGCGCATCACTTTTGCCACTACGTAAACACTTTGGTTTGTTTTGTAACTTACGCCCAGCGCAACTATTACCAGCACTGAGCGCTGCATCGCCATTACGTGCCGATATAAGCGAAAAAGGCTTTGATATCTTATGTGTGCGCGAGCTAACGGGCGGTATTTACTTTGGCGAAAAAGGCCGCAGTGGCGAAGGGGCTGAAGAAGTGGCATTTGATACACAAACTTATTCACGCAAAGAAATTGAACGCATTGCACGTTTTGCCTTTGAAGCAGCAAAATTACGTAATAACCATGTAACGTCGGTTGATAAAGCCAACGTATTAGCATCAAGTGTATTATGGCGCGAAGTAGTAACCGAAGTAAGCAAAGACTTCCCAGAAGTAAGCCTTGATTATATTTACGTTGATAACGCGGCAATGCAGTTAGTTAAGCAACCAAGCCAGTTTGATGTGTTACTGTGTGATAACTTATTTGGTGACATATTGTCAGATGAATGCGCGATGATCACCGGATCTATGGGCTTATTGCCATCGGCAAGTTTAAATCAGTCAGGCTTTGGTATGTATGAACCTGCTGGTGGTTCGGCACCTGATATTGCTGGCAAAGGGGTTGCAAACCCAATCGCACAAATTTTAAGTGCCGCGTTAATGCTACGTTATTCACTAGGCCAAGATGAAGCGGCGCGCAGCATTGAAAAAGCAGTTGCTGAAGCAGTCGAAGCCGGCGTAGGTACACCGGATATATACCCAAATGCAGGTTATACAACGCAAGACGTTGCCGCAGCAATTGTCGCTCGTATATAAAACAGCACGTATTTAAACAATTATTCACTCGCTGCACCGTCACGCGGCGAGTCAAACAAATTAGGGGATCAGCAAGTGGCCCAAACGTTATACGATAAAATCTGGCAAGCACATGTAGTTGCTAGTATTAATGAGCAAACCGATTTACTTTATATTGACCGTCATCTAGTACATGAAGTGACATCGCCGCAAGCTTTTGCTGGCCTGCGAGAGAAAAACCGTAAAGTGCGTTGTCCTGAAAAAACCATCGCAACGATGGATCATAATGTATCGACCAAAAGCCGCTCATTAGATGCCGCCAGTGAAGTATCAAAAAACCAATTGATGGCGCTTGATGCCAACTGCAAAGAGTTTGGTATTGTACTTTACGATTTAAACTCAATTAACCAAGGCATAGTGCATGTAATGGGGCCTGAGCAAGGTATTACTTTACCTGGCACTACCATTGTTTGTGGTGATAGCCATACCTCTACTCACGGTGCATTTGGTGCGCTGGCCCATGGTATTGGTACGTCTGAGGTTGAGCACGTACTCGCGACGCAAACACTACAACAGAAAAAAGCCAAGTCATTAAAAATTCAAATTAATGGTGTACTACGTCCAACGGTTACAGCCAAAGATTTGATCATGGCGGTGATTGGTAAGCTAGGTACCGCTGGTGGTACAGGTTATGTGGCAGAGTTTTGTGGTGAAGGCATTGCAGCACTGTCAATGGAAGCGCGTATGACATTGTGTAACATGAGTATTGAAATGGGCGCTAAAGCGGGTTTAATCGCTTCAGACCAAATCACTTATGATTACTTAAAAGGCCGCCCATTTGCTCCACAAGGCGATGATTTTGAAGCTGCAGTTGCCTACTGGGAAACCTTAAAAACTGACGAAGGTGCGCAGTTTGATTTAGAAGTTGAACTAGAAGCGAGTAGCATTCAGCCGCAAATTACTTGGGGCACTAGCCCTGAGCAAGTTATTGGTGTTGATGAATGCATTCCAGATCCAGATCAAGAGCCTGATTTAATTAAAGCTGATGCGATTCGCGGTGCCCTTAAATACATGGGTTTAACAGCCGGTGATAAGTTATCGTCAGCGAGCGTAGATACGGTATTTATTGGTTCATGTACCAATAGCCGCATTGAAGATTTACGCGCCGCCGCACAGATTGTTGAAGGTAAAAAAGTGGCTGCTGGTGTTGAGGCGTTAATTGTACCTGGCTCTGGCTTGGTGAAAAAACAGGCTGAAGATGAAGGCCTAGCTGATATTTTCAAAGCTGCTGGTTTTGAGTGGCGTGAACCGGGTTGCTCAATGTGCTTAGCGATGAACGATGACCGCTTAGGTGCAGGCAAGCGCTGTGCATCCACCTCAAACCGTAACTTTGAAGGTCGCCAAGGCCGTGGTGGTCGTACACACTTAGTAAGCCCTGCAATGGCCGCTGCGGCAGCTATTCATGGTCGCTTTGTTGATATTAGAGGAGAAGCCTAATGAGCATTTATTTTAGTGGCTTAATGGCCCCACTTGATAAAAACAACGTCGATACCGACCAAATCATTCCAAAGCAGTTTTTAACTTCAACCAGCCGCGATGGTTTTGATGCGGCGTTGTTTTATGATTGGCGCTATTTAGATAACGACGAGCCAAACCCTGAGTTTATTTTAAATCGGCCATGTTACCAAGGCGCGCAAATATTACTAACTCGCGATAACTTTGGCTGCGGCTCATCACGTGAGCACGCTCCATGGGCATTAAAGCAATATGGTTTTGAAGTGATTTTAGCGGAAAGCTTTGCCGATATTTTCTTTAATAACTGTGGCAATAACCAGATGTTAGCTATTGCACTACCAGCACAAACATTGGAAGACTTATTTGTACTGAGCGAGCAACACGACGATATTCATATCGACATCGATCTTGAAAACCAAACGCTGACCAGCAATAAGTTTGCCCCAATTAGCTTTGATATTCGCAAAGACGTAAAAGAGCGTTTATTAAGTGGTTTAGATTTTATCGGTGTCACCGAAACCCTCAACCCACAAATCGATGCCTTTGAAGCAAAGCTTAACGCCGAGCGACCTTGGCAGTAAAGGTTTAAAAGTCATTAAACAATGAAACGCGGCTAAGGCCGCGTTTTTTATTGCTGCGGTTAGAAATAGTTGTTAACTTCGGAACATTATTGGCAATTAAACATTGAAAGAACTATTTATGCGAACGCTTTCTCCAAAATATATAGGCATTATTTTAGGTGTGCTTTACGGCATATCTATACGGGTATTTCTAGAGTTTAGTGATGCGTTTAACTTCGGCAGTTTAGTCACTATTTCTTTTATGTTTTTAGTCCCCATTGCGATTGGCTATATTCGTATTTATTTTGAATGCAAACTCAATAAATCAATGTCTTATAAGCAAATGGCAGTTAAGGCTTGGCAGCCTATTTTTGTATTTTTACTGGTGAGTATAGTAACTCTTTTAGAGGGGAGTATCTGTGTGGCTATGGCGCTACCAGCATTTATGTTATTTGCAAGTATAGGAGGAGTCTTAGCTGGATTTGTACATCGTAAATTAGAAAAAGAAAGTAAAAAAGTCGTCATGTCAGTGGTATTAATACCTTTGATTTTATCACCACTAGAGGTGAATTTTTTAAAGCTATCGCAAACATATGAAGTTAAAAACTCAATTGTTATCAATGCACCAATAGACGTTGTTTGGCGGCAATTGGCGAATGTAAGTTACATTGCAGAGCGGGAGTTCCCAATGTCATTTTCGCAATTGATTGGTATTCCTCGCCCTTTGCAGGCGGATATGAATGCACAAGGTGTAGGTGCAGTGAGAACCAGTAAATGGCAAAAGAACATTGTATTTAAAGAAGTTATAACAGATTGGCAGCCAAATAAACAAATGCTCTACCAGTTTGATATCGACCCTGATTTGATTCCAGACAACGCACTAGATAAACATGTAAAGCTAGGTGGAGAATATTTTTCTCCTCTTTATGGAGGCTATTATTTAGCAGAAACCGCTAATGGACAAACCGTTTTAACGTTAAAAACCACTGTTGAAGATAATACCAACTTTACTATTTACTCTCGATTATGGGGTGAGGTTATTTTTCAAGACTTTCATAATTCACTATTAAAGTTGATGAAAAGCCGAGCTGAAAAAGCCGTTTAAGCTATTTTATGGTTGGCTTGCAAACTTTTTTAGCTTACTCACCGCTGGACCACCATTCAACGCGATTACTTCCTTTGTATTTATTAACACGCTAAGCTGCAACTTTATATTTTTAGGAACATGCTATGAAATTATTAACTGCGGCAACTTTATTGCTGGCGTCTACGGCGGCGTTTGCTCGCCCTGCGCCTTTGGTATCTATCCCAACTCATGATGGCTTTTTTGATAATATTGCCGCCCATTGTGGTAAAGCTTTTGAGGGTAAAGTAACGGTTGATAATGCCACTGGTCCTAGCTCGTTTGCGGGTAAAAAATTAGTCATGCATGTTCGTAAATGCACTGATAGCGAGTTACAAGTACCGTTTCATGTAGGTGATGATGCATCACGTACGTGGATCATTACTAAAACCGGTAGTGGTTTGAGTTTAAAACACGATCATCGCCATCAAGATGGGACTGATGATGTATCGACTATGTACGGTGGTCATACGGTTGATGCTGGGTTTGCTAACGTGCAGTCGTTCCCTGCGGATCAGTATTCAAAAGAATTGTTTGTTAGCCAAGGTATTCCACAATCTATCGGTAATACATGGCAGATGTATATTTACCCTGAAAAGTTTACTTATCGTTTAATTCGCCAAGGCCGCGAGTTTCGCGTTGATTTTGATTTAACAAAACCAATTACACCACCGCCAGCGCCTTGGGGTTATAAAGACTAAAGATTAGTCTTTGCTGGGCTTTGTCTCACATTGTAGTAATACCGTTAAAGGTGGCTGATAGGCGCGGGGTTTGGTTGGGAAACGATCATACTCTTGTACACCATCAGTCACTTTTAGCATAAACGGATTACCACGGCATAAACGGTCAGCATGGCGCAATAAAAATACACTTTGATTTTTAAAGTGCTGATAGTCGTCAGATTGAATTTCTAGATGATAGTTATTTGCGTCTAATTTTGTTTGGTAATAATGGACTTTTTCATCGAAGTCATAGAGTTTTTCGGTTTCACCTTTTTCTGCTAATACCGCATTACTGCCTATTAATAGTGCCAGTGCACTGATAATTACTAGCCTATTTGCTGTTTTTCCTTTCATAAACCTTTAACTCCATTATTGTATTGAGCGCACTATTTAATTACAGTGATGCAACGAGTTATGCTGTAAGTCTAACACCCAAAAAGGGAAAATGTGATGTTCAAACAAATAAAACAACTATTTTCAGCTTTTGATGAGCAACCAGCTCAGCTGCAAGAGCATGATTTGAAAACGGCTGTAGCGGCATTATTGATTGAAGTCATGCGTGCTGATCGCGAGCAGCAAGACGATGAATTGAAAACGTTATCTCTGACTTTAAAAAAGTATTTTAATTTGAGTGATGAAGACGTTAGTGAGCTAATGCAAAGCGCAGGAAAAAGTTTGGATGACGCGATTGATTACTTTCAGTTTTCTAAACAAATTAATGATCAATGCAGCGCAGAGCAACGGATTGAAATTATAGAGCTGCTATGGCGCTTAGCGTATGCCGATGGTGAGTTAGATCCGCAAGAAGAGTATGTAATTCGCCGTGTTTCTAACTTGTTGTATGTCGCGCATGAGGATTTTATCGCTGCCAAGTTAGCAGCGACAAAGCTTTCTTAAGCGGTTTATTTATTTAATTTGCTGGCAACGCTGACGAGCTGCTGAGCAAGGCCTGCAATTCGTTCTGCTGTCACAGGGTCACTAATGCGGCCATTTTCATCAAGCAAAGTGTGAATTGCAGGTACGGCAAGTTGATCTGCCAATACCAAGCTGCCGATACCCGATAAAATATCGCGAACGTGATTTAGACCACGCAAGCCACCTAAGCCTCCCGGTGATGAGGCGTATAAAGCCGTTACCTTGTTACGAAATGCTGGAACTGCGCCTTGCTCAGTACGTGATGCCCAATCAATGGCATTTTTTAGTACCGCGGTAATTGAACCGTTATATTCAGGGCTCGCAAGTAAGATGCCATCTGCAGCGCGTAGTTTGTCTTTTAATAACTGAGCGCCTACTGGTGTGCCTTGCGCTTCAACGTCTTCGTCAAACATGGGTAAGTTTAGATCTGCCAGTTTAATTACTTCAACTTCTGCACCGCTT
The DNA here is from genome assembly GCF_014163985.1 of Pseudoalteromonas sp. SR41-4. Classification (NCBI taxonomy): domain Bacteria; kingdom Pseudomonadati; phylum Pseudomonadota; class Gammaproteobacteria; order Alteromonadales; family Pseudoalteromonadaceae; genus Pseudoalteromonas; species Pseudoalteromonas sp. SR41-4. The sequence goes on from NZ_JACJEI010000007.1 coordinate 102,942, forward strand.
TCTAATGCAAAGCGGGCTGCTTCATTGATCAATTTTTGGTTAAAGCTGTCTTTACGTAAGCTGCCTGCTAAGGCAATAATTTTTGGTGCTGTCATGGTGGTCGCCTTCAATAACGTAGTTGGGTTTGCCTGTTAACTACTTTAGCAAATATTTACTTGCAGAAAAGCCAAATAAACGCAAAACTTATGTGCATATACGCACACTTAAGGTTAAGGGCAGGTATGGCGATTCAATTTGATGACTGGCAAGATGTAAAAGTAGCCTATGAAGTTGCGCGGTTAGGAACGTTAACAGCGGCGGCTGAAAAGCTCAACGTCCATCACAGTACGGTACTTAGGCGCATTAATAACCTAGAGCAAAGTTTAAATGCACGTTTATTTCATCGTCATGCCCGGGGTTATAAAGTAACTGAGATTGGCGCTAAACTCTTTACAGCAGCGCAGTCTATTAATAGTGAACTTGAACGCTTACACAATGATATTATTGCCGCAGATAGTACTTTGCGTGGTAGTTTATTGCTTACAACGGTCAGTGGTTTTATTGATGTACTGAGTGATGTGTGTGAACAATTTCAAAGTTTACATCCGCAAGTGCAGCTGGAAGTAATACTTGATCAAAACCGGTTACGTCTTGATCACGGCCAAGCACATATAGCGGTACGCGCAGGTCCTCGTCCTGATGAAGGTGATTATATCGCCCAGCATTTGGCGCATTTGTCGTCAGGATTTTATGCATCAAAGCGTTATATTGATAAGCATGGCGTGCCAAAAAGTATTAAGCAATTGCCGTTGCATAATTTTGTTTCGGGGGTGGCCGGCTATAATGGCAAAGTGCCTTATTTTGTTTGGGTTGATGAAAATATACCAACTTCACAAGTGAAATTACGCGTGTCTGAAACCTCAGAGGCAACCCGTGCGATTGTTAAAGGCTTGGGAATTGGCGGGATGCAGCATGACGTGGCGGCGCAGTATGCTGATTTAGTACCAATACTAGCGGATGAACTGAGTTGGCCAACGGATTTATGGCTAGTAACCCATCACTTAGTGCACCGAACAGCTAAGGTACAGGCGTTCAGTCAGCTTTTAAAAGCGTATTTTAAGGAGCATAAGCTCGCGTAATTTAGCTGGTTAATCTTTCTATCAGCAAAAACGTGGCTAAACAGTATTTAGCCACGTTTTGTTTAACGACTGAGAAAAATTAATTAACGTCCTTTTAAATTACGCATGTCTGCTTGTACGTTACGATAAAACCGACCTAAGCTTCTATCTTGGCTACGTAATTGCGCAAGGCTCTGAGTATTGCGTTGCTGCTCTTTTAACAGTTTTTGATAATTAGTGATACGCCGCTGCGTTAATAAGCCTTTTTGTAACGCAGCTAGCACCTGACAACCGGGTTCTAGCTGATGACTACAATCGGCAAATCGACACTGCTGCGCCAGTTCACTTATATCGTTAAAAGTAAGCTCTACACCTTGTTGACAGTCACTTAGTTGCAGCTCTCGTATGCCGGGAGTATCGAGTAACAGCGCTCCTACGTTAAGAACATGCAATGCTCGATGAGTCGTGGTGTGGCGACCTTTGCTATCGTCCTCACGAATTGCACCAGTGTCACTTAGCTGCTGTTCACATAAGCTATTAACTAAGCTGGATTTACCTACACCCGAAGACCCAACAAAAGCTAATGTTTGACCTTTGCCGCACCATGGCATTAATTGCTCAACACTGCCACGCTCTAATGCATTAACAGACAGCACGGTTAAGTGATTATCAAGCGCTGTTAGTTGTGCTATATGTTGCTCTGGTTCTGCACATTGATCGCGTTTGGTCAGTACAACAACGGGTAAACACTCACTTTGATATGCTAACGCTAAGTAGCGTTCAAAGCGGCTTAGATTGAAATCTTGATTATGCGAGCTGACAATAAACAAAGTATCAATATTAGCGCCAATAAGCTGTTCACTTAATTTACTTCCCGCACTTTTGCGACTGAGCAATGTTAAGCGCTCAAGCAATCGGGTAAACAGCCAGTGTTCGTTGTGTTGCGTAAGTAATATCCAGTCACCCACAGTTAAGGGGGGATGATCTGAATTTACCAATACCTTGTGGCAACCCTGCTCACTCTGTACAACAAAGTGGTCGCGATGGTAGGTAATGATCCGTGCAATCAGTGTGTGCTCTAAATCATTGAGCGTAAGTTGTTGTTGGAAAAATGCGCGCCAACCCAGTTGGCTTAAACTTAAATTAGTATTCATATAACCCCATTACTGCAAAGAGTAAAAATAACAAAGGGGTTTGCTGTTAAATTTTAGCTATCAACAGCGCCCCGGCTAATGGCCGGGCAAAACTTAATATTAAAAAATAAAATTAAGCACTTACTTGCCCAGCAAGGGGGTTTAATACAATCATCAAATATCTCCTGTTTAGATGTTTATTGTGGTTTTACACCAGTTGGCACTATAGCCAAGTTTGGGTGTATAAAATACACATTAAATAGATTTTTTTACTGTAATACCGAGACGTTTGGCTAATCGCACTAAGTTAGCGCGATCAACTTTTAATGTTCGTGCTGCACTGGCCCAGTTGTAATTATGTTGTTCTAGCTGTTGGCTGATTAAATGCTGAGTAAATGTATCCGTTGCTTGTTTGAGCGAGAAATTTTGTTTATTTATGTTATTGTTATCGGCAGTTGTTAATGCGACAGGCGCTGGGTTATTTGTACTTAGGTTAAGTTCACAATGAGCAGGTTCAATAGTAATTATTGCTTGCTGCCACTGGCTTTGTTTGGCTTTTAATGCTGCACGGCTGATCACATGCTCAAGTTCTCGCACATTTCCCGGCCAGTCATATTGAGTGAGTAGTAGTTGCGTTTCGACGCTGAGTTTGAGTTGTTTGATAGCTAGCTTACGGGCTGTTCTTTCAACAAAGTAACCTGCAAGTAGAATTACATCGTTTTCGCGTTGTTTAAGTGGCGCAACGTTGAGCGGGTAAACACTTAACCGATGATATAAATCGGCTCGAAAACGCCCTTGAGCGACTTCGTTTTTTAAATGCCTGTTTGTAGCCGCAATAACCCTTACATCGACGTATTTTACTTCATCTTCGCCAACAGTTTGGATTTCACCACTTTGTAAGACGCGCAATAGTTTACTTTGCATGGCAAGTGGCAGTTCACCAATTTCATCTAAAAATAAGGTGCCACCATCAGCCAGCTGAAACTTGCCTTGACGTGCATTATGGGCGCCAGTAAATGCGCCTTTGGCGTGGCCAAAAAATTCACTTTCGGCGAGATTCTCTGGTAATGATGCACAATTTAAGTGAATTAACGGCATTTCGCTACGCTTTGAATGAAGATGGATATTGCGTGCTACTAGCTCTTTACCTACCCCGGTATCACCTTGGATCAAGACACTAAACTCAGAAGCCGCCACTAGTTTTATATCGCTTCGAAGGGCTTGCATGGCCGTGCTTTGGCCGATGATCTCTGCACCATCGCGGGTAAGCGCTTCGCGGTTTAGCTCTTGCACTAAAGCGCTACTATGTTGCGCGAGGTTTTGATATTGCTGCAGTTTTAATACAGTTTGCAAATGCGCGGTGCAAAGCGTACCTAGTTGAGTAAATAGCTCAAGGTCAAAACTGTCGAATGCATTTGCATCGAGACTGTCGAGGGTGATCACACCGAGTAAGTTATCTTCGCTATCAAGTAGGGGGATGCCTAAGCAAGCATGAACAGGGATATCGCCAGTTTTGCTCGATAGTAAACCGTCGTACGGATCAGGAATTGGGCAATCATGGGCAAACTGTAATGGTTGCTTAGCGTTGCAAATGGCATGTAAACGTGGATGCTCGTTTATTACAAAGCGTCGTCCTAGGGTGTCAGGCGTCAGTCCATGAATAGCTTGTGGTTTTAACACATCGCCTTGTAAGGTAAGCAGTGCAATAGCGTCACTGGGTATTACTTGCTTGATACACTGAATTAACTGCTGAAAAGGCTGCTTTTGGTCGCTCACTTTAGCAAGCACAAGGGCGACATTAAGTAAGCTTTGTTTATCTGCCATGTCAAAATGACTCAAATGTGTTTTTATCTTATTTAAAGGTGAGTCATAAAGACTTTTTTGTCAATAGTAAAATAGTTAATATGTTGAATAATAAGCAGTTTAAATCTTGGCTCGGCTTGTGCAGTAGCGTGTTATAAATACCTAGATAGATAAGTCTAATACGCTGATGCGAGCAATCAATTTAACCGAACCAATGCCCAAAAAAGTGCGTTTTTATCAAGTCAGTCAATGGCCGTTATGGATGTTAGCATTTCGGCCCTACTTTTTAGGAGCTGGCTTGTTGGCCGTTTTGTCGATTAGTTATTGGTTACTCATTTTAACAGGCCATGCCAGATGGCAATTGACTATGCCAGCAACACTTTGGCATGCCCATGAAATGATGTTTGGCTTTGCAGGCGCTGTAGCTGTGGGGTTTTTATTAACCGCAGCACAAACTTGGACCGGGGTTGCGAGTATTAATGGTCGTAAATTGATGTTGCTAACCCTAGTGTGGCTAGCAGCTCGTGTTGCGTTTTTTATTACCAGTGCAGGTATTGAAAACTTTAGTTTATATGCGGTGTTATTGTTCCAATTGCTTTGGTGGTTAGGTGCAGTTATGGCGCTGGCTAATATGCTCCTTAAAGCTGGCAATAAAAATAACTACCAATTTTTACCGATGCTAAGCGCATTGTGTGTGCTCAATATTATTTATTTATGCTTAGCAATACAACAAAACATGCTACTTGCATTGGCAGTCGCCGATACCGCAGTACTAGTAATGACCTTACTTGTCGGTGTGGTGGCTGGGCGGGTATTACCTTTTTTTACTGCTCGTGGTCTTGGTTTAGCGGAGCAAGTGCGTACTCCACGTTTAGATAAAGTGCTGCTTTACAGCTCATTGTTTGCTGTCGCGCTTTATTTTATCAGCCAATTATTTATAGCAAGCGTTAATCCTGGTTGGGCATTGGCTGTTGTTGCTGTAGTGCATTTAAGTCGCTCATTGTTGTGGTGGAATAATCAAATGCTCAAAGTACCACTGTTATGGTCGTTGCACTTCTCTTATCTAGCTCTTGGGCTTGGTTTAGTATTGCTTGCGCTGAGTTTTTACAGCTCGGTTATTTTGTTTAAAGACGCGCTGCATATGATCACTATAGGTACGATTGGCATGATGATCTTAGCGATGATGACGCGGGTATCTCATGGTCATACTGGCCGCCCTTTAACTATTCCTCACTTTATGGCTGTGGCGTTTGCTTTAGTGTTTATTGCAGCAATTATTCGTTCGTTATTACCTGTTGTTATTGGGCCACACATCGCATGGCAGCTGAGTGCTGTACTGTGGATCGTGGCATTTTTATTGTTCTTATTCCACTGTATTCCTATTTTAACGCGGCGTCGTGTTGATGGGCGTCGTGGTTAAAGGAAGTTGTATGTTATCTGATAAAACCATTGAAATAGTAAAAAGCACAGCGCCTTTATTGGCGCAGGCGGGCACCGTTGTCACGGAGCATTTTTATAACCGGCTGTTTAGTCATAACCCTGAGCTGCAGGATATTTTTAATATGGCCAATCAACGTAGTGGCCGTCAGCAATTTGCATTATTTAATGCACTGGCCGCTTATGCGCAAAATATTGATAATTTAGCCGTATTAAAAGAAGCGCTGGCGCGTATTAATCACAAACATGCCAGCATGCATATTTTACCTGAGCATTATCCGATTGTGGGAGGTCATTTAATAGGTACTTTAAAAGAGCTGCTTCCTGAACAGTTTACTGCTGAAGTTGAATATGCATGGCGCGAGGCGTACGCTCTACTTGCTGATATTTGTATTACCGAAGAAGCGGCGCTATACGAGCACAGTAAAAATAACCACGGTGGCTGGGCGGGTACTAGAGCATTTGTTATTGCTAAAAAACAGCCTGAATCAGAGTTAGTAACCAGTTTTACTTTAGTGCCAGTCGATGGTAAAGCGGTAATGACTCATAAACCAGGGCAGTATCTAGGCATTAAAGTGAAACCCGATGATGCGCAATACAGTGAAATTCGTCAGTATTCAATTTCCCAACAAAGCAATGGTGAGAACTACCGCATTAGCGTGAAAAAAGAGTTATTGCCAGCAGCGGGGATTGTATCTAATTATTTGCACTCACTTGATGTGGGCAGCGTTGTGGAGCTTTATCCACCGGCTGGCGACTTCTTTTTACGCGCAAATAAAAAACCTGTGGTATTAATTTCTGCGGGCGTTGGTCAAACACCGATGCTGGCAATGTTACAAACATTATTATGTGATACATCGAATCAAGCGGTCACCTATTTACACGCCTGTGAAAATATCCTGCAGCATTCATTTAGTCAGTTTTTGGCGGAGCAAGCCGCGGCGCATACTCGATTAAATTACTACACTTGGTTTAATCAAGGTGGCGAGGGAGCTGAGTTTACTGGATTGATGAATGTCAGTGCTGTTGCTGAGCAGCTTCCGCTTGAAGAAGGTGACTTCTACATCTGTGGCCCTACGGGGTTTATGGCTGCAATTAAACAGCAATTACTCGTATTAGGAGTCGCTGCTGAGCGTATTCACTACGAGGTGTTTGGCCCACATCAAGATATTTAATGACGAAACTAAATGTAGGTTTTAAGTGAAAAGGCGCGAAATGCGCCTTTTTTATGGTTTTGGCTACTTAAAGTACAGCATTGCTATTTTTCGCTGCTAAAGCTTGGTTTTGCCATGCGGTAAATAATTTTTGTTGCTTGTCGGAAATTTTTAAACCATAGGTTTTTTGCATATAAAAATAAGCATCGGCAATGCGTTTTCGTGCATAAAAGGGCGGCTCTACCACACGCTGTTTAAAATCTACCTTTACTTGGCAGCGACCATATTGGCTTGCATTACCTGCAATCATGCCAAAGCTGTAATTAGAGCGGTCTGCGTTTATTTCACCAATTGCCGGAGCGAGATTATTTATATCAGCTTCCATTTTCCGAAATTGCGCACTGACTTTAATGCAATTTTTTCGGCCGCCCTCTTGCCAGCATTGTAGCTGGTGACCAAATTCCCATGCAGACACAATATGTTCCCACTCAATCCGAGTTGCGCGCGCATTTGGTTTGCCTGAACGAGTAACCGCATTGCGAGGCACATAACCACATGCATTTGGGTCGGGCACCAGTTTTTTACCTTGGCGTTTAATATTACAGCCACAATAGAGGCTGGTGGCGTTATCAGGAAGGGTTTCGATGAGGTGTTTTTTTGCGCTGTAAAAACTGGTGAATTGTTCTGCATAAAGGTTAAAACTCACACAACACAATACCAGCGCAATAATTAAATGCGGCATATCCAATCACTTTAGTGAACTACAGGAAGCGCTAGTTTAGAGCGATTATTCAAAAAGTAAATCGCTTAACTGTGTGATGTAGTGGGAATTTCAACTCATCTACAAGGTAAGGTTAGCTACTTGGGCGACGGGAAGTACGTTTTCTAAAACGGATATTCTGTAGTAATAAAATAAAGCCAGTTAAACAAAACAATATGCTACTGGCTGCAAAACTAATTAATAATGGGTTATTAAAATCTTCACGTTGATCATAGTCCATTATGTGTAACATCCAGAAAAAATCGAAAATTCGCCAAATTGTGCTGCGAACAGTAATAACTTGGCCACTATCAGCGGATAAATATAGTGTGGTGTTAAACGTATCGTCAAAATTTACTTGCCAAATATTTTCTTTAAAGCCAACTTCGCGAGTACCTTTAGCTAGTTTGATCGCGTCTGTTACTTGCGCATTAATTAATAGATGAGCTTGGGCATTGGCAATAATTTGCGCTTTACTCGGTGCTACCAAAGGACTGCCAGTAACTCCGTTAAAGCTGTACTCACCGTTACTGTTGCTCACAATAATGGTAGGGATTGTTAAAAAGTGACTATAACTAATTTGTCTTGGCTGAGTAATTTGTGCAACGATATTATCAACTGAGGCTAGATAATCAGCTTGTTTGAATGGGTTATTTAATTGCCGCGCAGCTAAATGTTTACCGTGAACTTTTTCAAGCGGTATAGCACTCATAATTAAACCACCGAGTAACCATGCAAAAATTTGTAGCGCTAATAAGTAACCTAACCATTTGTGAAACTTACGCGCATGTTTAAAAATGCGTTTATCCATAGTGACTACCTGTTTGTTATTAGTGCGGTATTCTATAAATTATATTGAGTTTGCCAATGTGGCAAATTGTCGCATCAACAAAATAAAACTAGCTACTCTAGATTTGGTATATACGCAAAATTAGGTTAAAGTTTGCGTTGTTATTAACGCAGGGTAAAAATGAAACAATGTCGGAAATTCAATTTTTAAATGTAGATCTAGAGCTTGAATCAAAGCAAGATATTAGTTTGTTAGTTGCAGACTTAAAAAAAAGTGCTGTGGTTTTGCATTACGATAAAGATGAGTACCGTCAACTAGCACGTATTGAGTCTAATGAAGACGTTATCTCACCAGATAAAGCGATTAACCACTTATGTGAGTTAATTGAATCTTGCTCACGCAATGCATTAAAGCAGTGGTTATCATGCTCAAAGCGCACCTTTGATATTGGCTTTGAATCAGGCACTTCGCCAAAATGCTTTAATCAAGCGCTCAGTGCCGATACTTTATTGCGTATTTCTGCTATTGGCGCAGGTATTGAAATTACAATTTATCCACTTTCAAGTTAGCCTTTTCGCTCTACAATTGCTGCGGTCATTCTTGATACGCAGCACAGTTCTCCACGACTATTGGTGATTTTTATTTCCCATACGGATGTACGCTTGCCTAAGTGTAGTGGTGTTGCTATCGCGGTTAATAAACCATTACGTGATGCTTTTAGATGATTGGCATTGATCTCCTGGCCAACACAATAAAACTTTGTAAAATCAACAGCAAAGTTTGCAGCATAACTCGCCACCGTTTCTGCAAGTACAACATTTGCGCCGCCATGCACCATACCCATAGGGTTATGATGAGCTGGGATCGCGGGCATCGTTGCTACTAAATAATCATCGCCTATTTCACTTATTTCAATGCCCATGGTTTTCATCAATGTGCCTTGACCACTTATGCCGTCATCAAGTTGCTTACATTGTGCTAGGGTGATCGGTTGATACCAAATACTCATCTGTCTACCTCACTAAGTTATTTACTAAATCAGTCTACACTTTTAAACATTTTCCTACAGTTAAGATCATAAAAATAGATAAAATGTACCTATATTATCTAACTGTTAATGGATCTTAAGGATGAAAGTAAAGGTATTTGGATGTGGTGCAATATTATTGATGAGCCTTGTTGCTCAGCCGCAGGCTGTTGCTAGTACCCAACATCAACTCGATATTGGTTTTACCGATTTAGCTGGTTTAGATGAATCTTTTTTAGGCGCACGATACCGATATTTTGCGCAAGATCTTGAATCTTTGACTGGTCCATACGAGCTAAAAGCGTATTTAAATCAAGTCAATAATTATGCTATTGGTGGGTTTGCTAATGATGATTTTAGCTATTTAAATGCCGATGCTGCCATCTATGGTCCCGCAGGATTAGTTATTAGTGCCAGCGCGCAGCGCCTCTGTGAGGATAATAGCTATTGGCAAAATACTGATTATTTAGTGAGTGCCGCTGTTGGTAAGCAAATGAATGAACAGTTACAACTAGGGTTCAATGTATATTACAGTCGCTTAGAGCGCCATGATATGTGGTTTGGCAAAGATAATGAAAGAGTCGCGGTTGAATGGACTTATGCACCTTATGTTCGTTGGACAAATATAGTTAGCAATCAAGGTTGGGATTTAGAGCTAAAGCAATTGGCAGGGCGTTATCGTTATGTGCAGGGGCAGGCGGTTTATTATGTAAATCAAGCATGGTCAGTGGGAGTCGTTGCCAATATTCGGAATCAGAAAAATCTAAAAGACAACTATGAACTGCAAACGCAATATTGGTTTAATCAACATGTAGCATTAAAGTTTGGTCTTGGATCTGCGCTTGATTCTGGAAGTGGTTTAAATAGTATGAGCTTGTTATTAACGGCGCGATTTTAAGCCAATTTATATTTGCGATTTTCAGATAACTGTATATACTCACAGTTAAATGTACTGTATGGAAAACCAGTTGTATGCGCCCATTAACGAATCGCCAAGCTCAAATTCTCGAACTTATTAAAGTTTTTATTAAAGATACCGGTATGCCGCCAACCCGTGCTGAGATTGCGCAAACGTTAGGTTTTAAAAGTGCTAATGCAGCGGAAGAACATTTAAAGGCATTAGCGAAAAAGGGCGTTATTAAAATGAAGCCCGGTGCTAGTCGAGGTATTCAGTTAGTTGAAGAGGATGAGCCGGAACAACTTGGTTTACCTCTAATAGGCAGAGTTGCCGCTGGTGAGCCTATTTTGGCAGAGCAGCATGTTGAAAGTCATTGCAAAATAGATCCACTCTTGTTTAAACCGGCTGCTGATTTTTTACTGCGTGTGCAAGGCATGAGTATGAAAGACATTGGTATTATGGATGGCGATTTATTGGCAGTACACAGCACTCAAGTTGCTGAAAATGGCCAAGTGGTGGTTGCCCGTGTTGATGACGATGTAACAGTAAAACGCCTTGAAAAAGCAGGTAAAAAAGTTTTTTTACATGCTGAAAACGATGAATTTTCACCGATTGAAGTGGATCTTGAACATGAATCTTTCAATATTGAAGGGTTAGCTGTTGGGGTGATCCGCAACGCTGATTGGATGTAAATTTTTTGATCTGTATTTTGCACCAAATTGGTGAAGTTTGGTGCATTTAATTTTTTACCGCTTTAATGGCTAGATTTTATACTTAGCTATAGCGTCCTAAGCCCTATCAAATCTACTTGTCAGCTACTTTTAGCCCTCTAATATTATCCCTAATTACAAAATAACGCGCTGATTTTTAGCTGTTATTTATGCACCAAAAAAGAATTTAATTGCTCTTAAAACTTGCTAATTGTTCATTTTTTAACTAATTGGTTAATACACTGTGTTAACAGCTACTTTAAAAGTCTAACAATTTTGCTCAATAGCATAATTTAGGGTTGCGTTAATATTCAGTAACAATAAAAAATAACGAATTGGCGCGAATAAAGCTGTGCCGCCTTTTCGCTTTGCGTTTTGCAATAGCATTTAAAGGAGCCGTCACATGGGTAAATTGAGCTCTACCTTGTGGCTTATATTGTTTGTTCTACCGCAGCAAGTATTGGCTAATAGCCAGTTTAATATGCGTAAGGGCGTAACAGATATAAGTAATGATGTTTATCAGCTGCACATGACAATATTTATTATATGTTGTGTGATTGGGGTCATCGTGTTCGCCGTCATGTTTTGGGCACTGATCCACCACCGTAAATCTAAAGGGGCAAAACCAGCCCAATTTCATGAAAGTACTAAAGTTGAAATCCTTTGGACGGCAATCCCGTTTGTGATTTTAATTGGTATGGCAATTCCTGCGACAAAAACTTTGATTGCAATGGAAGATGCTAGTAAAGCTGATCTCACGATTAAAATTACTGGTTCTCAATGGAAATGGCATTATGAGTACATGGGTGAAGATGTTGAGTTTTATTCAATGCTTGCTACACCTCAAGATGAAATAACTAATCTTGCAAATAAAAACCCTAATTACCTGCTTGAAGTTGATAAACCTTTGGTGTTGCCAATTAATCAAAAAGTACGATTTTTAATGACCTCAGACGACGTTATTCATTCTTGGTGGGTGCCTGATTTTGCAGTGAAAAAAGATGCTAACCCTGGGTTTATCAATGAAACTTGGACCAGAATTAATGAAGAGGGCATTTATCGAGGGCAATGTGCAGAACTATGCGGAAAGGATCATGGCTTTATGCCTGTGGTGGTTGAAGCTAAATCTGAGCAAGCATTTGCAAACTGGCTGAGCGAAGCTAAGCAGGCAAAAGCAAACGCTGCAATTGCTGATGCTGCATTATTAGATCAAACATTACCAAAAGAAGAATTAATGACACTCGGCGAGCAAGTCTATATGGCCAGTTGCGCTGCGTGTCACCAACCAACAGGTATGGGCTTACCGGGGGTTTTCCCGGCGCTCAAAGGCAGTCCGGTAGTATTAGGAGATATTAAAGATCATATTGATGTAGTGCTTCATGGTCGCCCAGGTACCGCTATGCAAGCATTTGACAAGCAGTTATCAATCAAGCAGCTAGCAGCTGTGATCACCTATAAGCGTAATGCATGGGGCAATGACACTGGGGATGTAATTCAACCGAGTCAGATACAAGCCGCGATTGATGCAACTTCGGAGGCTAAATAATGAGTAGCGTAACAGAGCAACAACATGATCAAGCTGCACACCATGATGGACATCATCATCCTGCGAAAGGTTTTAAACGCTGGCTTTATACTACTAACCATAAAGATATCGGTAGCTTATATTTAATTTTTTCGTTGACGATGTTTTTAATTGGTGGCGCCATGGCGATGGTGATCCGCGCAGAGTTATTTCAACCTGGCTTACAGTTAGTAGAGCCTCACTTTTTCAATCAAATGACCACAGTACATGGCTTGATCATGGTATTTGGTGCCGTTATGCCGGCCTTTACAGGATTGGCTAACTGGATGGTACCACTCATGATTGGCGCACCAGATATGGCATTACCACGGATGAATAATTGGAGCTTTTGGATTTTACCTTTTGCTTTTATTATTTTACTGGCATCCCTGTTTATGCCAGGTGGTGGCCCGGCATTTGGCTGGACTTTTTATGCACCACTGTCAACAACTTACAGTAACGATAATACCGCATTATTTGTTTTTGCTATTCACATCATGGGTATTAGCTCAATTATGGGCGCAATCAATGTGATTGTAACTATCGTTAATTTACGTGCGCCAGGTATGACTTGGATGAAGCTGCCGCTGTTTGTGTGGACATGGCTTATCACCGCTTTTTTATTGATTGCTGTGATGCCGGTATTGGCCGGTGCTGTGACTATGGTATTGACTGATAAGTATTTTGCAACCAGCTTTTTTGATGCTGCTGGGGGCGGTGATCCGGTGATGTTCCAGCACATATTTTGGTTTTTTGGTCACCCTGAAGTGTACATTATGATTCTGCCAGCCTTTGGCATTATCTCGACTATAGTGCCGACCTTTTCACGTAAAAAATTATTTGGTTATGCCTCTATGGTATATGCCACATCTTCGATTGCTTTACTTAGCTTTATAGTTTGGGCGCATCATATGTTTACCACAGGTATGCCTGTCGCTGGCGAATTATTTTTTATGTATGCAACTATGCTGATATCGGTGCCAACTGGGGTCAAAGTATTTAACTGGGTAGCCACCATGTGGCGTGGTTCGATTAGTTTTGAAGTGCCTATGTTATTTAGTATTGCGTTTATTGTGTTATTCACTTTAGGTGGTTTCTCTGGGTTGATGCTGGCGATTACTCCTGCTGATTTTCAATACCATGATACTTATTTTGTGGTGGCGCATTTTCATTATGTGTTAGTGACTGGGGCGATATTTTCAATTATGGCCGGGGCGTATTATTGGCTGCCAAAATGGACGGGAAATATGTTCAATATCACCTTGGCTAAATGGCATTTTTGGTTGTCTTTAGTGAGCGTGAATGTATTGTTTTTCCCTATGCACTTTGTTGGTTTGGCCGGTATGCCGCGCCGGATTCCTGACTACGCACTGCAATTTGCAGACTTTAACGCGATTATTAGTATTGGTGGCTTTGCTTTTGGTTTATCACAATTGTTATTTGTGGTTGTAGTATTTAAGTGTGCACGAGGCGGCGATAAAGTGCCCGCCAAAGTGTGGGATGGTGCTGAGGGTTTGGAATGGGAGGTGGCATCGCCTGCGCCTTATCATACTTTTGAAACGCCACCGGAGATTAAGTAATGAGTCATGCACCACTGCTTAAGCGCTTAGTTTTAATATGTCTTGGCATGTTCGCTTTTGCGTTTGCTTTGGTGCCGTTGTACGACGTTTTTTGTGATGTAACAGGCCTTAATGGTAAGCCTTCGTTAGAGCAAGCAAAGCAAAGTACGAGTGTTAATGAGGCACGAGAAATCGACGTAAGCTTCACAACTCATGCGCAAAGTGGAGCGCCATTTGAGGTGCAATCACATGAGTATAGTGTGGTAGTAAAGCCCGGAGCTATGCGCGAAGTGCTGTTTAGAGCAAAAAATACCAGTAATGAAGATAAAGTTATGCAAGCGGTACCGTCGGTGTCTCCAGGCAAAGCAGCTAAGTATTTGCATAAAATGGCTTGCTTTTGTTTCGATCAACAACCTTTGAAAGCAGGTGAAGAAGTGGAATTTAAACTGCTTTTTTATGTTGATACGCAATTACCTGAAGATGTTGAAGAGTTAACTTTGTCTTATACCGTGTTTGATATTAGCGGGCAGATAGTGGCTAGTAATTAGGTTGCCAAGCTAATAGCTAATTAGGAGCAAACAAAATGGATAAAAATTACGAAAAATATTATGTTCCCGCGCAAAGTCCGTGGCCAATAGTTGGCGCATTTGCGATGTTTTTTATTGCTGTTGGTGCAGGTCTTACCGTAATGCAAGCAAGCAGCGGCGGTGGTGCTGGCCATTATGTGCTTTACGCAGGAATTGGTGTGTTGCTGTTTATGCTATTTCGCTGGTTTAAAAATGTCATTGAAGAGTCTGATCAAGGCTTATATTCAGCGCAAATGGATCGCTCGTTTCGTCAAGGCATGAGCTGGTTTATTTTCTCTGAAGTAATGTTTTTTATGGCTTTTTTCGGTGCCCTTTTTTATGCCCGGATGATCTCTGTGCCTTGGCTTGGCGGCGCCGGAAATAATGCCATGACCAATGAGGTACTGTGGCCTACTTTTGAAGCAATCTGGCCATTAGTTACTACACCCGGTGGTGGTACGACACAGGCTATGGGTTGGCAGGGATTGCCGCTGATCAACACATTAATATTACTAACCTCGTCGGTTACCTTACATTTTGCTCATGTAGGCATGGAGAACAATAAGCGTGGGCCATTAAAAGTATTTATGGCACTGACAATCGTATTAGGGGTCTGTTTTTTAGGGCTGCAAGTCGTAGAGTATATGCATGCTTATCAGGATTTAGGACTGACCTTAGATGCTGGCGTATATGGCAATACTTTCTTTTTACTAACCGGCTTTCATGGCATGCATGTGACCTTAGGAACTATTTTATTATTAGTCATGCTGATCCGCATTTTAAAGGGCCACTTTAGCCCAGATAAACATTTTGCGTTTCAAGCCGCAGCTTGGTATTGGCATTTTGTTGATGTGGTGTGGTTGTGTTTATTTGTGTTTGTATATGTGCTGTAACTTTATCAATTGGTGATGAGTTACTGTGGATGAAACCTAGTTTAAGGGCTGCAATAACAACCACTAAGACGATAACAGAAAACAGCACACGACGGCCTAAATAGTGAGACATAGGCCGTCCATCTGTTTTACCCGATACCATAATAAATAAGGCACGGAACAAGTTAAAAAGTATAAATAGTAGCAACAGTACGATAATAATTTTAATAATCACTGGGTCACCTTTATGCAGTTAATTTTATGGCGTAAACAAAAGCTTAGCTCAATTATTACCATTTGCGTGGTAACCATTGTGGTATTGGTGTGTTTACGCCTAGGGTATTGGCAATTACAGCGAGCTGAAAGTAAAACTGAGCAATTAACACAAATAGCAGCCCTGCAAAGTCAGGGAGTAATGAGCTGGCAGCAAATGCAGCAACTGCCTAGTGATTGGAATAAAACGGGCTTGCAGATAAGTATCTCTGGAGTGCTAGATACACAGCAATATTGGTTGTTAGATAATCAAGTTTACCAAGGTCAGGTTGGCTACGATGTACTTACCTTGCTGCGTTTACAGCAAAGTAAGCAAACTCTGTTGGTGAATTTGGGTTGGGTTAAAGCACCACTTACTCGCCAGCAACTCCCTAGTATAAACCTACCATCGACTCCTTTGGCAATGACCGTGCAATTAAAGCAAGGAAAGCTCAGTGGCTTTACTTTGCAAGATGCACAACACAAGACGGATACAGCATGGCCCAAGCGCATACAAATTATCGATTTAGCATTGTTTTCACAGCAAACAGGTCGCGACATGATTGACTTTATTGGTTATCGGCAAGGTATCGCGGATGAGATTGCTGCGCCGCATTACCAAGCTGTGGTGATGAGCCCCGAAAAACATCAAGCCTACGCAGTGCAATGGTTATTGATTGCGATTGCCTGCCTTGTTATTGCTGTATTTGCTTTTAAAAAGAAGGAATTACAATGAAAAACAATCCGTTATTAATATTTATTGGCTGTTGTTTAGTGCCTTTAATACTGGCGTATTTGGCGTTAAAGCTTGAGTGGATACCTAGTGCATCGAGTAATAAAGGGGAATTTTTAACACAGGAAATAAAACTACAAGATTGGAAAAAAACGGAGCATAAACAATGGACTATTGCTTTAAATCACCCAGCACAATGCCAACAAGCTTGTGCACAGCAGTTACAAGCACTAGAGAACCTCTACATCGCTCTTGGTAAAAATCAAGGTAAAGTCGATGTAGCCATCCTTGGCCAGACACAGCAAAAAGAGCTGCCATGGCGTCAGTTACCTGAGGTTGATGTACTGCAACCAGCTAGTTTATATCTAATTGATCATATGGGCTTAGTGGTCTTGCAGTATCCCTACCATAGTGAGCCACAGCAAAACCGTTTGACTCAAAAAGGACTGTTAAAAGATTTAAAAAAATTACTTAACTATTCGCGTTCTAGCTAAATTAAGGAGTGCCAATTATGTATAAAAACTATAAACATTTGGTATTAGCCACTTTTATGTTATCGATCTTAGTTGTTGGCTTAGGGGCTTATACGCGCTTGAGTGATGCCGGATTGGGTTGTCCGGATTGGCCCGGTTGCTATGGCTTTTTAACGGTACCCAAGCATGAGGCTGATTTAGCCCATGTAGAGCAAACCTACCCTGATATGATGTTCGAAACCGCTAAAGCGTGGAAAGAAATGATCCATCGCTATTTTGCCGGCACGTTAGGTTTACTTATTTTAGCGTTATTTATATTGGCTTTATTAAAACGTCAATATCCAACCACGCCAATTAAATTACCCTTACTATTACTAATACTGGTGGTGTTCCAAGCGGCTTTAGGGATGTGGACCGTCACCATGAATTTACAGCCGCTGATTGTATTGGGGCACTTATTAGGTGGATTTAGTATTTTATCATTGGTTACATTATTGTATTTACGGCTAACGGCAAAACCAATTTTTGGCGGCGACGCCCCAGCTCGGCGTTACTTTAAACTTAGTCTAGTCGCATTAGTGGTATTGGTATTGCAAATAGCGCTAGGCGGTTGGCTTGCTGCTAATTATGCGGCGCCGCACTGCAATGGCTTGCCATTGTGTAGTTACGGACAGCCGTTTTCATTGAGTAGCGTATTTCAGTTGCCATTAGAGCAAAGTACTTATGAATATGGTGTACTTTCACAGCAGGCTAGGATGTCGATCCATTTATTACATCGAATGTGGGCGTTAGTTACCTGTGTAGTATTAGCGCTGATCATGTGGCGCATTTATAGCCGTGCTGTGTCGAGAAAAATAAAGCATTGTACAGTCTCCGTATTGGTCGCGTTGCTGTGTCAAATTTGTTTGGGCTTGGCGGTTGTGCACTGGCATTTCCCGCTCGGCGTTGCGCTGGCACATAATTTAATGGCTGCCATACTATTGTTAACAGTCGTTCGTTTATGTTTTTACTTAAAAGCACGTACATAGGGGCAGTTATGACATCATTAATAGCAATAACAAAGTTAGCACCTAGCCAAATTAGCGGCTTAATAAATGATTATTTAGCGATCAGTAAATTTAAAGTAGTCGCGATGTTGGTATTAACAGCATGGGTTGGTTTAGCGCTGGCACCCGATGTTGGTCGTGGTATTGGCGTACAGTTTATTAGTTTACTGGGGATTGGCTTGTTATCCGCTGCAGCTGCGGTGATCAATCATGTAGTTGATAGCGAAATAGATAGTAAAATGGCACGTACACGCCATCGGCCAGTTGCTAAGGGGCGGTTATCTAAACTGCATGCTTTAAGTTTTGCCGCTGTTATTGGGGTGAGTGGTTTCATTATGTTGATGATCTGGGCTAATACTTTAACCGCTGTATTAACCTTATTTGCGTTAGTTGGTTATGCGTTTATTTATACCTCCTTTTTAAAGCGTGCAACGCCACAAAATATTGTTATAGGAGGACTCGCAGGGGCCATGCCGCCGTTGTTAGGGTGGGTATCAGAAACCGGGCAAATGGCAGCTGCTCCTTGGTTATTGGTGATGATCATATTTACTTGGACTCCGCCGCATTTTTGGGCGTTGGCAATTGCTCGCAAAAGTGATTACGAACGCGCTAAGATCCCCATGTTGCCAGTCACTCATGGCATTGATTTTTGTAAAACCTGTGTAGTTGCATACTCTATTTTATTGGCTTTGGTATGTGTATTGCCTTATTTAATTGGTATGTCGGGGCTCATTTATTTAATTGCTGCGACATTACTTAATGGGATTTTTATCTATAAAGCGGTAAAACTAAAAATAGCGGGGAATGACGATACAGCAATGGATTTATTCCGTTTTTCAATTATTCATTTAATGATACTCTTTGTCGCCTTATTTATAGATAAATGGTTCGTTATATGAATAGCTTAGCAGTTAAGCGTGGGGCGAGAGTGTGGTTGGCGTTAAGTTTATTGCTGTTAACAGCTTGTAGTGACAGCGCTATGCCTGACGTTGAAGCTTTGGTATATGAACAAGCCAAACCTTTGAGTGATTTTACTTTACAAGATCAAAATGCTCAGCCAGTAACTAAGCAAACATTGCAAGGTCAATGGAATTTAGTGTTTTTAGGTTATACCAGTTGCCCAGATATTTGCCCTCTGACATTAGCTAAACTCAATGGCGTTTATAAAGCGTTGAAAGATGAATACCCATTGCAAATTTGGTTTTTAGCGGTCGATCCAAAACGCGATACAGTCGCTAAACGCAAAGCCTACATTGATTATTTTAATCCTGATTTTTTAGCGGTCTCAGGGGAACATAAAGATCTATTTCCACTAGTTAGAGAGTTAGGTTTGATTTACGCAATTAGTAATAGTGATGAGCAAGAATATGCCGTTGACCATAGTGCTTCAATTGCGATGGTTGATCCTCAAGGGGCGGTAAGGGCCATATTTAAACCTGAATTTAAACAGGGCAGTGTGCCATTAATTAATGCTAAATTATTAATAACTGAGTTTAAACAGATTGCGGATCATTATTAATAGAATAAGTATATTTTAATTATTTTCGAGGAGCGTTTAGCTCCTTTTTTGTTTTTCTTTTATCCCCCCTGTAAATAATTTCACTCTTTTTTCAACGCATTTATGGCATTTTTACTAACTCAGTCTAAGCTTTTGTTATGAATTGGTTAAACATGGAAAGTGCGAACAATATGATGAAGCTTCCCGCTGAACTAGCAATCACCCAAGTTGAAAACTTACACCAAGATTTATTACAAGAATTACACCGCAATGATGATGTTTGTTTAGACATTAGTGAAGTTGTACGCGTAGATACTGCCTCGATTCAACTATTGTGTGCTCTGCAAAAGCACTTGCTGTGCGTACATCACAAAATTATTTGGGTTGGGCAAAGTGAGCCTTTAAAAAATGCCATTAATCGCTTAGGCCTGAGTGAATATCTAATACTAGAAAATGCAGATTAAGGAGTTCATATGAAAAGAATTTTAGCCGTGGATGATTCGGCATCGATGCGTCAAATGGTGAGTTTTACACTGAAAAAGGCGGGTTTTGATGTCACTGAGGCAAAGGACGGAAGCGAAGCACTTAGCATCGCAAAACAACAAGGTTTTGATGCTGTGATTTCCGATGTCAACATGCCAGTGATGGATGGTATTACTTTGATCAGGGAGTTACGCACCTTACCAAACTATAAATTTACGCCATTGCTAATGCTAACAACAGAATCAGGAATGGACAAAAAAGTAGAAGGGAAAGCTGCTGGTGCAACTGGCTGGATAGTTAAACCTTTTAATCCTGAACAGTTATTAGCGGTTTTAAAAAAAGTAATTCGCTAATCTAGGGGATGGGGTATGAGTATAGATTTAAGTCAATTTTTTGAAGTCTTCTTTGAGGAAAGTTTTGAAGGCTTAGATGCGATGGAAGCTGAGTTATTAAACTTGGTACCTGGCGAAGAAGATTTAGAAACAATCAATACCATTTTTCGTGCTGCGCATTCTATCAAAGGCGGCAGTGGTACATTTGGTTTTAACTCTGTGTCTGACTTTACTCATGTTCTAGAAACCCTATTAGATCAAATTCGTGAGGGGAAACGAGAGCTTACCGCAGAGCATGTTAACCTATTACTTAAATCTGTTGATTGCTTGCGGGAGTTACTTCGTGGCTTACAAGCAGAGCAAGAACCTAATTTAGACGAAGCTATTGCACTGAGAATTAAGTTTGAACAGATTTTAGGGGTAGATCAAGCCGAAAAAAATAAACTGGAAGTCACTGCTAGCCCCGCTCAACTTGCGCTAAACACCTATCAGATTGATTTTAAACCATATCATAATTTATTTAAAACAGGCAATGAGCCACTGTATATGATCAGTGAGTTGGCTGAATTGGGCGATTTAGAGACTCAAGCTTTCAATAATGAGATCCCTGACATTGCTGATTTAAGTCCCGATGATTGTTTTTTATCTTGGCGATTCTTTTTAAACACAGCAAAAGATGAGAGTGCGATTCGAGAAATATTTGAGTGGGTTGAAGATGATGCTGATATTACCATCGCGTTGTGCGGAGGGTTATTTGCTGATGATGATGATGATGATGATGATGCGCAAATTACAACACCTGATGTAATTGAGGAAAACCCTAATTCAACTTCAGCCCCTGCAGTTGTCAATGTTGCTGCGGTTAAACCAATAAAAAAAGGCACTGCGGTCAAAGCAAGCACTCCAGCTGCAGAATCTACTTCAATCAGAGTAGGCATAGATAAAGTTGATTCATTGATCAATATGGTTGGAGAGCTGGTTATCACTCAAGCCATGTTGAGCCAAATTGGTCAACAAGAGATCACCGAAGCGACTATCGCCTCTTTGCAGGAAGGTTTAGCGCAATTGGCTCATAATACTCGTGATTTACAAGAAAATGTAATGCGTATCCGAATGCTGCCAATCAGCTTTGTATTTAGTCGTTTTCCGCGTTTAGTACGAGATATTTCGCAAAAGCTAAATAAGCAAGTTGAGCTAAAACTGTTAGGTGAACAGACCGAGCTTGATAAAACTGTAATGGAAAAAATATCAGATCCTATGGTGCATTTAGTGCGAAATTCGCTGGATCATGGTCTAGAAACTGTTGAACAGCGTCTTGCTGCAGGTAAAGACCCAGTCGGTACAGTCACACTTAATGCATTTCACCAAGGTGGCAATATTGTTATAGAGATCATGGATGACGGACAAGGCCTTAATACTGTAAAGATTAAACAAAAAGCGGTTGCTAATGGGCTAGTAAGTGAAGCTGATGAGTTGGATGATGATGAAATTAATGAACTCATTTTTATGCCCG
Source organism: Pseudoalteromonas sp. SR41-4 (assembly GCF_014163985.1). Taxonomy (NCBI): domain Bacteria; kingdom Pseudomonadati; phylum Pseudomonadota; class Gammaproteobacteria; order Alteromonadales; family Pseudoalteromonadaceae; genus Pseudoalteromonas; species Pseudoalteromonas sp. SR41-4. The sequence continues at coordinate 124,642 of NZ_JACJEI010000007.1, forward strand.
GTTTTTCAACCGCGGATGAGGTAAGCGACATATCCGGACGTGGGGTAGGTATGGATGTGGTCAGGCGTAATATCCAATCACTCAATGGCTCGGTTGAAGTTTCATCTGCTGCAGGTGTTGGGTCTACCTTCACTATTCGCTTGCCACTTACGCTGGCTATTTTAGATGGTCAGTTAGTGAGGGTTGCAAAGCACACCTATATTATTCCATTAATTTCTATTGTTGAATCATTACAAATAGATATCAGCAAAGTCAGCCGAGTGGGTAAAGACCTAGATGTACTTAGACTGCGTGATGAATACATTCCTATCTTGCGTTTATACAGTATTTTTAATCATCAAGGTGCGATAGAAACGCTTGATAAAACCTTGTTAGTGGTGGTTGAAAGCGATAACCAAAAAATTGGTTTGTTAGTTGACGATTTATTGTCACAGCAACAAGTAGTGATTAAAAGTTTAGAAGCTAATTACCAAAAAGTAGATGGCGTGTCAGGTGCCACTATATTAGGGGATGGTCGGGTTTCGTTGATTGTCGATATCAGCGGCTTAATTAAATTATCAGGATTAAGAAAACCCGGTAGCCAAGAATTGATTATTGAATCGCAAGCCAACTTGGAGGCTTCATGATCTCTGCGCACAGCGAATTAGATAACAAAATAATGCTTGAACAGGCCCAAGGAGTTAAGCAGTTTTTAACCTTTATTATGGCTGATGAAGAATACGGTGTTGATATTTTAACTGTTCAAGAAATTCGCAGTTGGGAGGAGATCACCGAGATCCCGAATGCCCCAGATTATGTAAAAGGGGTGATTAATCTACGTGGCACCATAGTACCTATTTTAGATCTTAGATTACGGTTTGGCTTAGCGACGATTGACTATGGACCGTTAACAGTGGTGATCGTAGTGAAAGTAATTTTTGAGCAAAATAGCAAGATTATGGGAATGGTAGTCGATGCCGTATCTGATGTTTACAGTATTGTAGAGCAAGATGCGAAGACGGTGCCTAACTTTAGCGGCTCAGAGAATGCTGAATTTATCGCAGGGTTAGTGAATGTCGGTGAGAAGATGGTCGCGTTATTGGACCTGCAAAAAACAATGGATATTTAGCCAAATACTAAATATAGCAAATGGTGATCAACAAGAAGGTGATGGGCATGGGGTGGTTTAGTAATTCTAAAAAATCAAATAATGATTTAATCGTTACGGCATTAAATAAGTCACTTGCGGTGATTGAGTTTGAACCTAGCGGCATAATTATTACGGCGAATAATAACTTTTTAGATGTAATGGGTTACCCCTTAGAAGAAATTCAGGGCCAGCATCATTCAATGTTTGTATCTAAAAAAGAAGCTCAGAGCAGTGAATATAAAAGCTTTTGGCAAAGCTTGAAAGGCGGAGAGTTTATTGCTGATGAGTTTCAGCGGATCAGTAAAAGCGGCAAAGATGTGTGGATCCAAGCAACTTATAACCCCGTTAAGGATGAGCATGGAAATGTTATAAAAGTTGTGAAATTTGCCAGTGATATTACGGCGCAAAAGATGCTTGCTGTTGAAGCTGCGGGTCAAATTGCTGCTATTAGTAAATCTCAAGCGGTGATTGAGATTGGTTTAGATGGCAGCGTGTTGACCGCGAATGACAACTTTTTGCAGACATTTGGTTATCAGTTAGAAGAAATAGTCGGGCGGCATCACCGTATATTTATTGAACCTGAGGTTGCTAAAAGTGAGCAATACCAACTGTTTTGGCAAAAACTAGGTCGTGGTGAATTTGACTCAGGTGAGTACTTACGTATCGCTAAAGATGGCAGTGAAGTATGGATCCAAGCATCTTATAACCCAATTTTTGATCTCAGTGGCAAACCTTATAAGGTGGTTAAATATGCGACAGACATCACAGCTCAAAAAGAATTAGAAAAAGAATCAAAAAGGGATGCTGATCTATCGAGCGCATTAACGATCTGCCAGGCGAGTGTGATGATGGCAGACAATGATTTACAGATAGTGTTTGCTAACAATCAATTAAAACAAATGTTCCAAGCCAGACAAGGTGAGCTGCAGAGTGTACTAGGTGATTTTTCCGTCAATAGTATAGTGGGCTCAAGTATTACGGCATTTTTTGAAAATACAGCACAACAGGTTCAGTTGTATACAAACTTGACCGACTCTATTGAGTCAAAACTAGAAATTGCATCGTTAATTTTTAATATTATTGCGACCCCTTGGTTTAATAAAGAAGGTAAGCGCTTAGGAACAATAATTGAGTGGCAAGATTTAACCGAAAGTATTAAAAAATCGACTGCTGAAAAACGTGCTGCTGAAGAGAATTTACGTGTACGAAGAGCGCTGGATCGGGTTGCCACAAACACCATGATTGCAAATACTAAAAACGATATTATATATATGAATGAAGCGGTGCAAAATATGATGCGCGCCGCAGAGCAAGATTTACGACGCGACTTACCTAATTTTGATTGTAGTCAGTTAATAGGGCAAAACATTGATGTATTTCATAAAAACCCAGCTCATCAACGCAATCTGTTAAGCAAGCTAACCGATACTTACAGTGCAGAGATACTTGTAGGTGGGCGCACCTTTGGCTTAGTTGCGAACCCTATTTTTTCCCCAGAAAATGAACGTATTGGCACTGTGGTGGAGTGGGAAGATCGAACAGCCGAAGTCGCAATAGAAAAAGAAATTGCTGACTTAGTCAGCTCTGCACGCAAAGGTAATCTAGACGCTCGTGTTACAGAGCAAGGTAAGGGCGGTTTCTTTTTACGCTTAGCTAAAGGTCTAAATGGTTTAATTGGTATTGTTGATGATGCTGTCACCGGTACTGCTAATATGCTTGATGCGATGGCCAATGGTGATTTATCAAAACGGATAGAGCAAGAGTATCAGGGGTCGTTTGAAAAACTCAAGCGTGATGCCAATACCACGGCTGATAAATTAACGGAAGTCATTAATCGTATTAATACCTCGGCAACCTTAGTGGCAAGTGGAGCAGAGGAAATATCTCAAGGCAACGCTGATCTAAGCCAGCGTACAGAAGAGCAGGCCTCATCGCTTGAAGAAACAGCATCTAGCATGGAGGAAATGACCAGTACAGTACGTCAAAATGCTGATAATGCAAAAGTGGTTAATGAATTAGCAGAAGAAACGCGCGACAAAGCGCAGCAAGGGGGCGAAGTTGTTAATCGCGCGGTGATCAGCATGTCGGCAATTAATGAGTCGAGTAAAAAAATTGCCGATATTATTAGCGTGATTGACGAAATAGCATTTCAAACTAATTTATTAGCTCTTAATGCCGCTGTTGAAGCTGCTAGAGCTGGTGAACAAGGGCGTGGCTTTGCTGTCGTTGCCGGCGAAGTGCGTAATCTAGCGCAGCGTTCCGCGGGGGCTGCAAAAGAAATTAAAGAGTTGATCAGAGATAGCGTTGGTAAAGTTGAAGATGGCACTTTATTAGTTAATGAATCAGGAGCCACTTTAAAAGAAATTGTTATTGCAGTACAAAAAGTAACTGAAATGATATCTGATATTGCAGCAGCATCCGAAGAGCAAAGTTCAGGTATTGAGCAAGTCAACAAAGCTATTTCGCAAATGGATGAAATGACCCAGCAAAATGCGGCCTTAGTTGAGCAAGCATCCGCGGCCAGCGAGTCAATGTCAGAGCAAGCGAATGATATGACCCGGTTACTGAACTTTTTTACTATAAGTCAGCAAGACGCTGTAATTAATACTGCATCAGTAACTCCTACTACCGCGCCACCACGTAGTAATAATATCCGTAGTAAAGCGCGAGGTAATAACTTTGCTAATTCAGCTGATGAATGGGAGGAATTTTAACGTTTTTTGCAATCGCATTACTAGTTAAGCCTCTGTACTTTGAAAAATCCAGAGTCTTAACTTTTAGCAATTTTGTTAATATTCAATCGCAGCTCAGTCACGCCTATTGTGAGTAATTGTAATGAAAGAGTTTTTACTAACCGACCATGATTTCAAGCAAATAGCTGCAATAGTTTATGACGCGTGTGGCATTGTATTAGGTGATCATAAACGAGAAATGGTCTATTCACGTCTTGCTCGTCGGCTCAGAACATTGCAGCTGACAAATTTTAAACAGTATTTAGCTTATTTAGAGGCACATAAAGAGCAAGAATTTAGTGATTTTATCAATGCAATAACAACTAATCTGACTTCTTTTTTTCGTGAATCACATCATTTTGATTATTTGCAATCCCATGTAATACCCAAGTTATTAGTGACAAATAAAAGCACTCGGCGAGTTCGGATATGGTCTGCAGGTTGTTCAACTGGGGAAGAACCCTATTCTTTAGCTATGACCTTACATGGGTTATTTCCAGCCGATTGGGATGTGAAAATTTTAGCCACTGATTTGGATTCAAATGTATTAGCTAAAGCACAATCAGGTACCTACACTGCGGCTAATGTGAATGGACTTGAACAACATCAATTACAGCGCTGGTTTTTAAAAACTAAAGATGGTGAGTTATTCAAAGTTAAACCTGAATTACAGCAAAAAATTCATTTTAAGCGGTTGAATTTATTACAAGACTGGCCAATGAAAGGGCCTTTTGACGTGATCTTTTGTCGTAATGTGGTGATTTATTTTGATAAAGAAACAAAAGATCAGTTATTCCACCGTTATTGTCATATTTTAGCTGAACATGGGTACCTATTATTAGGTCATTCTGAAACCATGGGAAAGGAGCATAGTGAGTTTAAAAACTTAGGTAAAACTATGTATCAGAAGGTGATTTATGGATAGTCATTTTAAGCCAGTATTACATGGGTTTGAGCATATTAAGCGGTTTTGGGACTCAGGTCAGCGGCAAGTTATTGTTAAAGTATTGCCCGGTGAGTTTTACGTGTCAAAAAACGATGAGGTGATTTCCACTGTGCTAGGTTCATGTATTGCTGCTTGCATTTATGATGACAAGCTTGGTGTGGGTGGCATGAATCACTTTATGTTACCGATTGAAAAAGGCGCAGAGCCAACTAGTGCGCATAACTTAAATTGTCGTTATGGTAACTGGGCGATGGAGTTTTTAATTAATGAAGTACTTAAAAATGGCGCCTCTAGGCAAAATCTAAAAATAAAACTGTTTGGCGGCGGTAAAATTATTCGCTCGATGACAGATATTGGTCTTGGTAATATTCGCTTTGCTTACTCTTATGTGCAAGAAGAAGGGCTAGAATTAGTGTCTCATGATGTGGGGGGGCCTTGGCCGCGTAAGGTCAATTTTAACCCTCAAACAGGCAAAGCACAGGTTAAAAAATTGCGCGACATGCACACTGATGTGATTGAAAAACGCGAAGTCCGTTATTTACACGATATTGAAGAACAAGATTCTAAAACCGATATTGAGTTATTTTAAGGGGTAAAAAATGGTCAAGGTGTTAGTGATTGATGACTCGCCATTGATTCGACGAGTATTGACGGAGGTACTACACCAGGCTGATGATATTCAGGTCGTAGGGTGTGCAGAAGACCCTTATCAAGCACGAGAAATGATTAAGCAACTTAATCCCGATGTGCTGACTTTAGATATTGAAATGCCGAAAATGGATGGCATTAGTTTTTTGAAAAACCTAATGCGTCTACGGCCTATGCCTGTGGTAATGATATCAACGCTCACCCAAAAAGGTTCACCGATAACTTTGGAGGCGCTGGAATTAGGAGCAGTTGATTTTATAGCTAAGCCGACAGTCAATGTAACTGAGCAATTAAGCCAGTATGCTAAATTAGTGCAACAAAAGGTCCGTACGGCAGCAGCGGCACGAGTACGACCTTTTAAATTAAGCCAAGTACAACCTATCGAAACGTTAAGTAATGCACAGTTTAGTATCAATAAGGTTTTGGCGATTGGAGCTTCAACAGGAGGAACAGAGGCGATTAAAGAGGTGCTAATAAGAATGCCAGAAAATTGCCCTCCGATCGTTATCACGCAGCATATTCCACCTGTGTTTAGCAGTTCATTTGCTTTGCGCATGGATAGGACATGTACTATTAATGTCAAAGAGGCGCAGCAAGGCGATAAGTTAAAAGCTGGCTGGGCGTTTATCGCCCCGGGTGGTCAACACTTAAGCGTTATACAGCAAGGAGGCAGCTTATATTGTCAGCTTGATGAGAGCGAGCCGGTTAACCGTCATCGTCCTGCGGTTGATGTATTGTTTAACTCGCTGGTTAAAGTTTGCCCTAAAAATACCATCGCAGCTTTATTAACGGGTATGGGGAGCGATGGTGCGCAAGGTTTACTGGCGCTAAAACAGCATGGTGCTTATACCGTAGCGCAAGATGAACTATCGTCAGTGGTATGGGGCATGCCTAAAGCCGCTGTAGAGATCGGAGCAGCTTTAGCGGTGGTCTCGCTTGATAAAGTGACGCAGCATCTACTAAACCAAGCAATGAAAAAGTAGTCATCTTATAAACTTGAGCTGATTATCCCGGGCTCAGGTTGATAATTATCAAGGGATTATATTTTTACTGCACAATTACCCACGGTTGTGAAAACCAATAATAGCTATTTTTATGAGCAATTGATGGTGCTGTGCAGTTAAATCGTGATCGCCCTTGAGCTAAATTTTTCGGTGAATTTATGGTCACAGTATCAGCTGCTGACCAGTCTAGTTTTGCCTGACCGATGCCCGATACATAACAAGCTAGCTGACTTTTATGAAAGTCTCCCATATTAAATTTAATGCTGATCTGAGGTGGATTTTGGCTGGTCACGCTATCAATATAAGTAAGCTCTTGGATTGAAAATGCGCGAGAGTTTAGTTTGGTCACTAGCGTATCAAGCTTGCTATAAAACCCAGAAGCCGGAAAGCGTGGTAAACGGCTAAAATCAGAATCTTTGTTGATGGCACCAGAGTGTTGGCCAATACCAATAAAGCCCAACTCTTTCACTAAACTTTGTAATTGGTTATTAAACTCGCCATATGGATATGCTAAGTATTTATAGTCATGGCCAATTTCTTCTTTGATCCGTTGTTGTGATGACAAAATATCTTGCTTAATACGCGCCTGCCATTGTTGGGGTGTTTCATCGGCTAATTTACGATGTAGGTAATCATGTTGTGCGCTGTGATTGCTGATCAGAGCATCTTTTTTGGCAAGTTCTCTGAGTTTATTCCAGCCCATTACATAGCCTTTACCTTCATCAATCAATTTTGGATTAACGAAAATAGTATAGGGGTAAGCAAACTTTTCTAATATCGGCGCTGCTTGTTCATAATTATTGTTGTAACCATCATCAAAGGTAATAGCGACGGTTTTATCTGGTAAACTTTGGCCTTGTTGTAAAGCAGATAGTAATTCATTCAGTGGCACTACGTTAAAGTCATGCTGTTTTAGATAGTTTAAATGCTCAGTGAAGGTTTCTGCACTGACACTGGTGACTGCTGGCAGGGTCTCACTGACATGGTGATACTGTAAAATAACTGCGCTGTGAGCAGGTAAAGATAGACAAAAGAGGATCGATAGCAGACTGTGAAAAAATTTCTTAATCGTCATAAAGCACACCATAAAAGCTTGCTGTTGTTAGCTGGTCCAATGATATTATCAAATATAACCGTGCCACTGTTAGGAATAGTTGATACTGCAGTAATAGGGCATCTTGGTAGTGCTCATTTTCTTGCCGGAATTGCCTTGGGCGCCACGGTAATTTCATTACTATTTTGGTTGGCGGGCTTTTTACGCATGAGTACCACAGGGCTGGTTGCGCAAGCTTATGGCAAGAAAGATTATCCTCAATTAGCCGGATTATTAAAGCGCAGTTTAGTATTAGCGCTTATCGTAGCATTTTCTTTAATTGCTTTATCGCCACTTATTAAAAATGCCATAGCTTACCTTTCTGGTTCCAGTGCGCAGGTGCTCGCACAAGCTTATAGTTATTTTGAAATTCGTATTTTTAGTGCACCAGCGGCATTATGTAACTTGGTATTATTAGCTTGGATGTTAGGGATTCATTACGGTAAAGGGCCTTTTTATTTATTACTAGTTACTAATATCACCAACATTGTTTTAGATATTTATTTTGTTGTGTACTTAGATTGGCAAGTCGCCGGAGCTGCTTGGGCATCGTTGATTGCCGATTATACCGCGCTATTATTTGCATTATTCTTGGTTTTTAGGTTGGCGAAAAAAATGACTGTGCCGCTATTTTTAGGTGGGTGGTTTAGCCGAGATAAAATGTGGGCGTTATTAAGTCTTAACCGTGATATTTTTATTCGCTCCTTAATTTTACAACTGTGTTTTAGCTTTATGACCTTCTATGGTGCACGCATTGGCGAGGTAACGCTTGCGGTAAATGCTGTATTACTGAACTTTTTAATGCTAGTGAGCTTTGCTCTTGATGGTATTGCCTATGCAAGTGAAGCAAAAGTTGGCCAAGCAAAAGGTCAACATAGCGTACGGCGTATAAACTTATGGGTAAAAATAAGCGTATTTTGGGGAATGCTATTTGCTTTTTGTTATAGCGTGTTTTTTGCATTGTTTGGTTCGCAAATTATTACCTTATTAACAGATATTCCTGAAGTGATCAAAGCCGCCAATGAATACTTACCATGGTTGATTTTTATGCCATTAGCGGCAATGAGTTGCTTTTTGTTTGATGGTATTTTTGTTGGCCTAACCAGAGCTCAAGATATGCGAAATACCATGCTAATTTCAGCATTAGTTGGATTCTTTGGCGTGTTTTGGGTGTTTAATGCTTGGCAAAATCATGCGCTTTGGTTAGCAATGACCTGCTTTATGCTACTGCGTGGCATTACATTGGTCGTACGTTATAAGCAGTTGCAAACAGCGCAGCAGTTACTGAATTAATAGAAATAGCAATAAATCTAAAGTTCACTTATAACTTTGGATTTATTGTGCTAAAACGGCGTCGTTAAGCACTGTTTATTTTAACTTCGATTCGCATCTTGGGATGGCTTGGATATATGACTGAACTTTATCATTGGTTTGATTTAATTGGCATCGCCGTATTTGCCATGTCAGGCACTTTAATTGCCTATGATAAAAAAATGGATGGCTTTGGAGTCGTGGTACTGGCGACGGTCACCGCGATAGGTGGTGGCACAATTCGAGATTTGATTTTAGATGTTCCGGTATTTTGGTTACACGACCAAAGTTATTTTATCGCGATATTTGCGTCTGTCTTTGTTACCACGCGATTGATCAATAAGCAAAAATCAATTCCTTTATATCATTTACAAGTTGCAGATGCGTTTGGTTTAGCGTTCTTTGCTGTAATGGGGGCGCAAAAAGCATTGCTCGCGGGGATGCCAGCTACAACCGCAATTATTATGGGAGTGATCACCGGTTGCTTTGGCGGAGTAACGCGAGATGTGTTGGCAGGCAATATTCCTATGCTATTAAAAGGTGAGCTATATGCAATTACTTGTATTGCTGGTGGTATTGTTTATACCCAAGCAATTGTATTGAACATTGAGACAGAGATAGCGATGGTGTTAGCGATGTTAACCACCTTGCTGTTACGCCTTGCAGCAATGAAATGGCAACTAACACTACATATTTTTAAATATCCTGACTAGACTGTAAAGAACAGAACGTTACAGGGACAAAGGATGTCATTAGCTCGAATTTATTCTCGTGCCCAAGTGGGTATTCAAGCACCTGAAGTGATCGTTGAGGTGCATCTAGGTAATGGTTTACCAGCATTTCATATTGTAGGTTTGCCCGAAGCCTCAGTAAAAGAAGCCAAAGATCGTGTACGCAGCGCATTAGAAAACTCTAAATTTGGTTTTCCAGACCAACGCATTACAGTCAATTTAGCACCTGCTGATTTACCCAAAGAGGGGGGGCGTTTTGATTTAGCGATTGCGGTTGGTATTCTCATCGCTTCAGAGCAAATTGTTTGCACTGATATTGAACGCTATGAATTTTATGGTGAGCTGGCACTGAATGGCGAAGTGCGTGGCGTGAATGCAATACTCCCATCAGTTTTAGCAGCTAAAGCACAAGGGCGTTGTTGTTTTTTACCTTTAGTAAATGACAGTTTAGCGAGTTTAGTAAATGGCGTTGAGCGCAAAGCGGTCTCTTCTATCCAAGAAGTATGGAGTGATTTACTCAATCAGCAGCCTTTACCTCTTAATATTAGCTACCCAGAACAGCAACATAGCGGTGTTGAATTCTTAATTGATTTAAGTGATGTAAAAGGCCAGCCCGGCGCAAAAAGAGTGTTAGAAATCGCTGCGGCGGGTGGCCATAATTTACTTTTTTTGGGGCCACCTGGTACGGGTAAGTCAATGCTCGCGCAACGTATGCCGACTATTATGCCGGGCATGTCCGATGATGAGGCACTTTCCACCGCAGCGTTGTATTCAATTATTGGCCAAAGTGTCGATCTAACTAATTGGCGCAAGCGACCATTTCGTAATCCTCATCACACATGCTCCGCTGTGGCGCTAGTAGGAGGCTCTTCAAACCCAAAACCAGGGGAGATTTCACTGGCACATAATGGCGTATTATTTCTTGACGAACTACCTGAGTTTGAACGTAAGGTGCTTGACTCATTACGCGAGCCAATGGAGACAGGCACTGTAACGATTTCAAGAGCGGCAAGGCAAATGGAGTTTCCTGCACAGTTTCAATTAATTGCGGCTCTTAATCCAAGTCCTACGGGTTGTCATAATGATAAGCGCGCAACTCCGGATCAAGTTATGCGTTATTTATCGCGAGTGTCAGGACCATTTATTGACCGTATTGATTTACAAATAGAGCTACCACGTTTAAATAGCGCGCAATTGCAAAGCACTCAAGAAGAACAAAGTAGTGCGACTGTGCGCACGCGGGTCGAGTCGGCATATAATCTGCAATTGCGTCGCCAAGGTAAAGTCAATGCGCGACTTAATAATAAAGAAATGAGTGTGCATTGCGCGCTTGCAGCGCCGGAGTTACAGTTTTTAGCTAAAGCCAGTGAAAAGCTATCATTATCGCCACGCTCTTATCATCGAGTGATCAAAGTAGCGCGAACAATTAGTGATCTAAAAGGGCAAGATAATATTAGTTTAGATGAACTAAAAGAGGCACTCAATTATCGTGCATTTGAACGTTTGTTATCACAATTAACCCAGTATTAGTGGTTAGATTGCATTAAATTGACAGCATGTAGCCTTTACCGCGTACCGTAACGATGCGTTTTTGGTCTTTTTCATCGCTCAGTTTTTTACGTAAGCGGCCAATTAAAACATCAACAGTTCTGTCATTTGGACTCCAATCTGGCTGGCCAATTTCTTCTGATATTTTTTCACGAGACGTGGCTTTTCCTGCGTTTGAGATCAAACAAATTAACACTTTATGTTCCGCTTCAGTGAGCCTAGATTCAATGCCATTAGCAGTGATTAAAGTGCGGTTGTCTGGATGCAGTTTGAAGTCAGCATATTCAATGAATTCTTCGCTTTCATCGCTACTGTTATTATTGCTTTTCAAGCGCTTATAAAGTGCTCTTATACGTAGTTCAAGCTCTAATAAATCAACTGGTTTACAAATATAGTCATCAGCGCCTTGGGCAAGTCCGGCAATACGATCGGCTTGAGAATCTCTGCTTGAAAGCATGATCACACCAATGTCTGTGAGGGTGTTGAGTTCTTTTGCTAAATGTAAGCCATCACGTTTAGGTAATACTATGTCAATAATTGCTAATGATATGGCATCATGATTATTAGCGCGAGATTGCACTATTGCTAAGGCATCAGCGCCAGTCGCATCATTTTCAATGCAAAATTCAGTCTCTGCAAAATGATTGAATATACGTTTTACTAATAGTTCGTCATCTTCAACCAATAAAACATGAATAGTCATAGTATCTTAATTACCTTTAATGATGCCTCTATGTTATCACTCATTCGTAAAAGGTGAGAAGGGCGATTTTTAGTATTTATGCACTATTTAGGTGATTATTTAATTATTATCAACAGGTAAACATACTAGGTTTACCTGTTGAACAGAATAAAAGCTACTTTTCAGGGTATAAGTACTGCCACCACTGTGGTTGCTCTTTTAAATGCTTATCGAAGTAGGCAAGCATAGTATCCCACCAATCAAAGCGTTGATCGCGAGCAAAAATTTGATGGTCCGCCCCTTTATATTCAATAAGGTCAACATCTTTGCCTAGTAGTTTCAGCGCAGTATACATAGTGTGACTTTCGCCTACAGGTACATTGGTATCAGCATCACCATGTAATAGCAGTAGCGGTGTGGTTACTTTGTCTGCATGGAAAACCGGACTATGTTGGCTGTATAGTTCACTATTATTCCAAGGATAGCTGTTTTTAGAGGCTTCGCCAGAATATAAATAGCCCCACCAACCGTGACCCCAATACGAGGTAATATTAGAAATCCCGGCGTGTGCGATTGAGGCACTAAACATGTCTGTTTTAGTGGTCAGTAACATAGTCATAAAGCCACCGTATGATGCGCCTAAATTACCTAAACGATTTTTATCAATAAATGGATACTGTTTTAATAGTGCTTGGGTACCTTGCATAATATCGTCCGCAGTATATTGACCCCACGCATTCACATGCTTAGCAGAGAACTGTTGGCCAAATCCAGTTGCACCGGTCGGTTGCACTACATAAACCACATAGCCATGCTCTGCCCATAAATTGAAAGGATAACGCCCAGTAAAACCACGAGTAACCGGTGATGTACCGCCATAGTAATATACTAATGCTGGGTAGTGTTTGTTCTTATCAAGATTGCTTGGAAAGTAAACACGACCTTTAATTTCAACACCTGCGGTATTGATGAAGTTAAATTCATCTAAGCTGGCTATATCGGTATTTGCATACGCTTGTGGTTTAGAATCCCACAATGTGGTTGCGGTGTTTTTATTAATACTTAACTGTTTTAATTGCTGTGGAGATGATGCATTAGAGCCGCTAACTAAAATAGCTGGGCTGCGGTTGTTTGAAAAACTGAATTGTTCAACTACATCAAAACCTGTTTTGAGTTTGCTAAAGCGTTGTTTGCTTTTATCGTACAGGTACAAAGCAATCGTATCTTGCTCAGTGACTTTAATGAGGGCATCGCCATTAGCGAGCACTTCAAGTTGACCAATGGCAGGATCAAATTCACGACTTAATGGTGCTGCATTTTTACCATGATCAGTTAATAGGTAAAGCTGTCCATCATAGTTGTTAGCAAGCATATTCTCAGGTAGGTTTCTGCCTAAACCATCTTTAAAATCAGGACCCGCAGTGACATAAATGTCATCACCTGTGTATTTAGCTTGATTAAACGTAGCAAACTGACCAATAACTGTGTTGCTCGCATTGGCAATATTCAATTCCACTAACTCAGTGGTGGGGTGAGTCGACGCTTGCATTACTTGCACACCACGACTCAGTAATACCGTACCACGTTTGCTATTAAAATCTTCAATACTGTGACTAAGTGGTCCTTGGCTTATTGTTTTACTCAGGCCTGTACTTATATCTAATAAGTAAGCTTGTGAGGTTGTGCGGGCATATGACCAACGATCTTGTAAACCTTGGTAGTGTTTAGTTAGGCTGTTATCAGCTGCTGGTGATTTGGACCAGCTGAAGATTAAGCTGTTGTTATCGTAATATGCAAAGTCACCCGCGCCCTCTAGGTTGCTGGCAATCACTTTAAGATTAAGGGTTTTTCGATTTAATTGCTTTAACTTTCCATCTAATAGATAGACTAAATAATTATTATCGGGGCTCCAAATAATGTTACTCGGTTGACCCGACTCAAAACGGTAAACTGTTTGATTATCATCATTTTTTAGCTCTGTGATCACATTTGCTTGATTGCCAGTGCTATCCTGATAATGACGTTTTGCCACTAAATAGTGTTTGGCATCAGGTGCTAAAGATAGTGAACTAACCGTTGTGGCATCAAACAGTTGTTTAGCAGATAAACCGTGTTGCTCTTTATTGCTAAAAGTTAATCTATCAATTGCTGCTTTAGGGTTGAAATCAACGTCAACATCGTGCCAATTAGCAACTTGTTCAGCAATAATCACTATTTGGTGATCGCCTTGCGGTAATGCCAGTTCATAGCTTTCTTTTGTGACTGATTGTTTTTCACCATCGATAAACAACTGCGCTTTTTCGATACCTTTAAGTGTCAATGTGCCTTGGCTAAAGCGCTCTGCATGAGCGGTAAACTTTAATGCTTGTAGACCACCAAGAGTTAACGCATTTACTTTGTCTAAGGTTTGCCACTTTAATTTTTCGCCAAATACCGTAATACTTGTTGTTGGTTGTTGAATGCTAGGTAATAGTGCGTTAATAATCGCATCTTGATGCTCAGTTTGATATGGCTTTAGCTGCATGTCGGCTGCAATTGGGCCAATAAACTTAATATCTGCTTTATCTAATGGTGCAGCGACTAAAGCGCTACTTAATGTGCTTAAAGTTAACACCGCGAATGTGGTTGTTAGGCGAGGTGCTTTACCGCGCCATAGTGAACTAAAATTCATTATTGAGCCTGATGTAGGGAATTTAATTTAATATAGCATGTGGTTGTGGTGCCAAAAAGTGCTCTGCGATGGATTTCATTGCTCAGCAGCGTAAGGTTTGAGGTTAGGGGCTACACTTGGTAAGGTGTATACCTAAGGGGGTATAATTGACTGACTGGCTAAGGGGTAACAGTGACATTATTAATCGTTTACATGGTTGCGGCGATTACGATTTCTTTTTTATGTTCGATTATGGAAGCCGTACTATTGAGTATTACGCCAAGCTATGTCGCAGTATTGCGTAAAAAAAAGCCTAAGCTAGCCAAACGTTTTGAGCAATTAAAAACCAATGTAGATCAGCCTTTAGCTGCTATTTTAACCTTAAATACGGTTGCCCATACTGCAGGTGCTGCCGGTGTAGGGGCACAAGCCGCGGTGGTTTTTTCTGATGCGGCGGTGGGAATTGCTTCGGCGATAATGACATTGTTAGTATTGGTGCTGTCAGAAATTATTCCAAAAACTCTGGGCGCAAAGCATTGGCGAACGCTTGCACCTATGGTGACCCAAGCATTACAGTATTTAGTCATCGCACTAAAGCCTTTTGTGTGGCTTGCTGAAAAACTCACCGGTATATTGGGCCGTAATTACAACGAAGAGTATTATATTCGTCAAGAAATTGAAGCTATGGCTGATATGGGGTCGCAATCAGGTGCTTTGCATCAGGAAGAGTCTGAAATCATCCGTAGTTTATTGCATTTTCGCCACGCTAAATTAGATTCATTACTTACCCCGCGTACCGTCTTGTTTAAAGTGCATAAAGATTTAACTGTAAATCAGTATTTAGCTGAGCATGGTTCAGCGTCGTTTTCTCGAGTGTTGGTATATGATAAAAATGGTGATGATATTATCGGTTTTGTACATAAAAACGATATTATGTTGGCGTATCATCGATTGGGCGAGAACTATAAAATCAGCAAGTTGATAAAACCTATTTATACTGTGCCAGAGACCTTATATGTACCTACTTTATTACATACTTTGTTAGCTGAGCGCACTCATATTTGCTTAGTGGTAGATGAATATGGTGATGTGCAGGGGATTGTGACGCTCGAAGATATGATTGAAGCGTTAATGGGCTTTGAAATTGTAGACGAGCATGATCAATCAGCTAATATGCAAGCAGTTGCTAAGCAAATGTGGCGTCAGCGCTTGGAAAGTAGCAATAAATTGTTAAGCGCTGAGAATACCATGGCGAAACGAAAAAATTAACGTCGGCTATGACTATTTAATGAAACCATATGTAGCCATGATTGCGCCCAGCGAATAAATTCAGTTTTGCCTTTTGGGCGACTGATCAAAAAGCCCTGCATTAAAATGTGCTCTTTAAAACGCTCCAAGTATTCAAGCTCCTCAACGCGCTCAATGCCTTCAGCGACAATTGTTAAGTCATCTTGAATAGCTATATTCACTAAGCTACTAACAATGACCTGAGAAAATAAATCACTTTCAATATTACTGATCAAGGTACGATCTATTTTCACCTCAGTAAAAGGCAGTGTTTTTAATTGTTGTACATTGGTAAACCCAGTGCCAAAATCATCAAGAGAAATACCAAAACCACGCATTCGCAAACGGTTTAGAGTTTCTAGCTGTGCTGAACTGGATAAAGCATGCTGTTCTGTGATCTCTAAAATAATTTCACTTGGGGTCAATTGATTAAGATGTAAAATTAAAGCCAGCTTATCTGGGCAGCTTAAATCTTCTAGCTGGCAGGGAGACAAATTAAAGGCCAGTTTAAGTTTGTAGCCTAAACGAGTTTTTATTTCTGAGAAATCGCCTGTTGCCTTTTCAAACAACTGAAATGTGATTAGGTTAATTAAATCTAGATCTTCAGCGACACAAATAAATCGCTCCGGTAAAAGTACTGCGCCTTGTTCCGCGGTCACTATTCTGGCTAATACTTCTATGCTTTCAACTTTATTACTATTACGGTTTACTTTTGGTTGATAAAACGGCGTTATCTCATTATGACTTATTGCATGCAGCAATTGCGTTTCAGAAATTGGTTCTGTGGGTTTTTCAGTATGACAAGCTAAATACTCTAGTTTTTGTAGCAGTGTATAAACTTGGTTGAGTTGCACTGGTTTGGCAATGTTACCAATTAAATGTACATTATTTTTTCGGGCTAAATCAGCCGCCAAATCAATGATTTTTGAATTCATTTCCGAAATAATGACAATTGCGCCTGGATATTGGATATCGCCAAGGTGGCGAATAAGCTCCATGCCATCCATGTCTGGCATATTCAGGTCAGTAAACACGGCGTCAAAAGTATATAGATTCGTTTTTACTTTATTAAGAGCGTCTTGAGCATTCAAGCATGTAGTTACATTGGGCACATTAAGCTCATTTAAGATAGCCTGCATCACTACTAAAATAGCTTTTGAATCATCAACGACCAGAATGCTGCGTGCTAATTTTGTCATTTTCTTCCCTGAAATAAAATTTACTTGTTAACTAAAAGTAGTCGAGAATAGCGAAGGTGTCAGCTTTATAGTTGCAAATATATTCCATAATCTCGTTAAAAAAATGGGTATACTAACGATATAATTTTTAAGGTTTAAAGTGACATCATGCAAATACAGCTGACCCTCGCTGATCAACAATTTAGTTTAGTGCTCGCAGGGCAACAAATTGTAAAAATTTTTCAGCAACAACAAGCGATTGGGTTTGATAATCCGCGCGAAAATTATTTTGAATTTAAACTTGACGATCAAGTAATTGGCTTAGACACCAGTGCTGTAGTTGAACAAAGTTTATCACTTCATATTAATAATCAATTTGTACAACAGCTCACCTTGCCACCAATTGAAAAAACCAAACCTAAGCAGGGGCTGCTTGGATTATTTGCGCTTGGTTTTAAGATCTTTAAAAGTGCCAAAGTTGTTAAAGTGGCGTTAGCTGGCGCCTCAGTGGCTGGTTATGCGTGGCTGTTCACCTTTGAATTTGCCTTGATGCTGATTGCCTGTTTAGTGATCCACGAATACGGCCATGTTAGAGCAATGCAATATTTTGGGATTAAAACCAAAGGCATTTACTTGATCCCGTTCGTCGGCGGGCTTGCCGTAAGCGACGATAAAATTACCACCCGCTGGCAAGATGTGGTGATTTCTTTAATGGGGCCCGCATTTGGTTTGATCACCTCCGTAATGGGGGTGGTGCTTTATTACGCCACCGAGATGGAAATATTCGCCGGGGTCGCAGTACTCAGCGCATTATTGAATTTATTTAACTTGTTACCTATCTTGCCGCTTGATGGCGGGCATGTATTAAAAAGTATTAGCTTCTCAATGCGTTCATGGGTTGGATTGAGTATTTGTATTTTAGGCGTGTTATTTGGCTTATGGCTAAGCTACACCTTTGGCTTAATGCTATTAGTGTTTTTCTTATTTATCGGTGCACTGGAAATAGCCTTTGAATGGCGCGGCCGCCACTATTCACATTTACTGCCACTAGATAAATATGGGCAAGGTTTTTCGGCCGTGATGTACGCTTTAGTAGTTGCAGGCCATGTGGCTGTGATGATGCATTTTGCTGACTCTGAAAATGCAATTTTAAGCCTGCCGATGAAGATATTGTCGAGTTAACAAATTTAAATAGCGTGAGGTGTTACTCACGCTATATTTTTGCAGCAAGCGTTACGGATAAAAACTCAACACCAAGGATATAAACACGCCGGTTATAATTAGTTGCACTAAACAAAAGCCCATAATGTCTTTGGCTTTTAGGCCGGCAATTGCTAGCACTGGCAAGGCCCAAAATGGTTGAATCAGGTTAGTCCACGCATCACCCCAAGCTACCGCCATAGCCACGCGTGGCATATCTGCACCCAGAGCTTGTGCTGCGGGTATCACTATCGGTGCTTGTACCGCCCATTGTCCACCGCCAGATGGCACAAATATATTGACTAATCCCGCGCTTAAAAAGCTCCAAAACGGCAGTGATTGTGCACTGGCGAAGGCGATAAATCCTTGTGATATTTGCTGCGCCAAACCTGTTTGTACCATGATTGCCATGATCCCAGCATAAAATGGAAACTGGATAATAATCCCTGCGCCGCTGGGGACTGCTTGCTGCAGGCTATTAAGTAAATTATACGGCGTTTGATGCAGTAAAATCGCAGAAAATAAAAACAGTGCAATCACACTGTTTAAATTAAGTGAGCCGCCACTAAACACAAAATAATTAGCTAAATAAACTAGCCCAAGCACTCCAATGCCTAGTCCTAATAACTTACTGTGTTCAATTTTATCGGCAGGGCGAGTAACATTGTTGGGCTTAGGTATCGGTTCTGCTAATAGCGTTTTATCAACATAAATGCTGTCTTTGGCGCTGGGTAACATATAACGATTAACCAGTGGCATAATGATAAATAAGCCAATAACTATGGCTATATTAAATCCTGAAAAAAGTGTTTCGCTGGTGTTTATCACACCAATGCTTTGCTGTGAAAAATGCCCTGACGTTGCGATAGTTAAAGGAATTGAGCCTGCCAAGCCACCATGCCAAACAATAAAGCCAGAATACGCACTGGCAACCAGTAAGCGATAATCAACTAGTGTGTGGCGGGCAATGGCTTTGGCAAATAAAGCGCCAATAACTAAGCCAAATCCCCAGTTAATCCAACTGGCAAGTAATGATACAAAAGTCACTAATAAAATAGCTTTTGGCGCAGTATTGGCAAGTTTTGCTAATTGCGTGAGCAGTCGGCTCATCATCGGTGTACTTGCCAGCATATATCCGGTGAGTAATACCAACAGCATCTGCATGGCAAAACTCAGTAAGTTCCAAAAACCACTGCCCCACGCGCTCAGCACTTGTTGTGGGTTTGAAGGTGTCACTACACACGCAATTATAAAGGTAAGTAGTGTGAGTAAAATAACAAAAATAAATGGATCGGGTAGGTAACGTTCCACTAATTTAGTGAACGGTTTGGCAACATGATTTAGCATAATGATTGTGTGTTTTGATTATTGCTACATATTGCCAATTAATCACGAAAGTGTTTAATTGGCAAATAGAGTTGTAGTCGTGGTGTTAAATCGCGTATTTCTTCGTCATTATAACAAACGTTAATTCAAGCACTAGCGTGGCATAAGCCACGCTTAGATACAGTGCTATTTCTGTGGTGCGAGGACCGCTTTTAAACGTGTTTGTACTTCTTCTACGAGTAAGTCTGGTTGAAATTTAGATAAAAACGCATTGCAACCCACTTTCTCGACCATGGCTTGGTTAAAGCTGCCACTGAGGGATGTGTTAAGTACCACATGCAGATTTTTTAAGCGGTTATCGTTACGGATCTCGTGCGTTAAGCGATAACCATCCATTGCTGGCATTTCTGCATCGGTGATCACCATCAGTAACTCTTTTTCTACGTCCATGCCTTTATCAGCCCAGGCTTTAAGCATATTGAGTGCTTCAAGACCATTACTGGCTGGGATAATCTCAATACCCAACTGCGTTAATGTATCGCTCACTTGTTTTCGTGCTGTAGGTGAGTCGTCAGCATG
The DNA here is from genome assembly GCF_014163985.1 of Pseudoalteromonas sp. SR41-4. Classification (NCBI taxonomy): domain Bacteria; kingdom Pseudomonadati; phylum Pseudomonadota; class Gammaproteobacteria; order Alteromonadales; family Pseudoalteromonadaceae; genus Pseudoalteromonas; species Pseudoalteromonas sp. SR41-4. The sequence continues at coordinate 144,686 of NZ_JACJEI010000007.1, forward strand.
GAGTATTTTTCGGCCAACAAATTCGTTTACGATACTTTGATCAAGCACCTCATCAGAAATTTGTACTTCGTACTCAACAATTTCTGCTAGTACTTTTTCTACATCAATGATCTCTACTAACTGCTCTTGGCCATCACGTTGAATTTTAGTGAGCGCAGTTAGATAATGATTTTTACCGATAGAGGAAGGCGGTGGCATTATATCTGACCATGTCATATTAACGATTTGATCAACCTTACCAATTAGAAACCCTTGTACTGTGCGATTGTATTCAGTGATCACTAAGTTACTATCTTCAGTGTTCTTAGCCGCAGACATGCAAATCGCTTGGCGTAAATCAATAACAGGGATTGATTCACCACGAATATTGGCCACGCCTGATATTTTAGGATGGGCATGTGGAATGATACTAAGATGCGGCAGTTTCACTACTTCTTTAACTTTAAAGACATTAAGAGCAAACAAGTGGCGACTGTGCAAATAAAACAATAATAACTCTAAGCGATTTTCACCAACGAGTTGAGTTCGTTGATCAACAGAAGCTAATACACCTGACATAACACGCTCGACTTTATAATTAATAATTCAAGTATAGCTTACACTGTTCTACTTTAAAAAAGCAGTCTAGATAATAATCTTGATCCTCAAAAGTATTTCAACCATTGCCTTCATTTAAGCATTACAGTAACTTATCGATAATTGATAGCTGAATAACCAAGTGTGGGCATGCCTTTTATATTTAAACGATTATTTTTACTAGTCAGAAACCATATTGATCAGGTTAGTTGGCAAGCTGTCGCTATTGCGACATTATTACATATGGTCTTGATCTGGTTGTTGTTAATCTTCGCTGAAGAAGCCGCACTGAGGCCAATTAGCACTTTTGTTTATTACTATATCGTTACTACCTCAACGGTAGGATATGGTGATTTTAGTGCAACTACAGATCTGGGTAGATGGATTGTGGCGATACTGCAAATTCCATTTGGTTTAGCTTTATTTGGTGTCCTGTTAGGTAAAACAGGGCAAACAGTTACTTATTTAATTAGGCGCGCTATGACGGGTGATAAAAGTTTTGCACATTTTCACAATCACATTATTATTTTTGGCTGGCATCAAATTCGTACTAAAAAAATGATTGATTATATTCTCGCTGACCAAAAGCGTTTGGATCGACGAATTTTGCTTGCGGTCACAGAGTCAATGGAGCATCCGTTTTTAGCTAATGCCCATGTTGATTTTGTGCGCTTAACTAGTTTTACAGATTTAAGCGAGCTGGAAAGGGTCGCAATTAAACTGGCAGATAAAATTATTATTGACGGGCAAGACGACGACGAAACTTTTACGACCGCCCTGCGCATTAGTAAATTAGTGAAAGATGACTGCCATATTAGTGCGCACTTTAACGATGAGAGTAAAGTCGAAATGCTACTAGAACATTGTTACAACGTGGAATGTTCAACGGCTAAGTCAGCCGAAATTCTAGTACGTTCAATGCAAGACCCCGGCTCAAGTCGTGTACAAGAGGAATTATTATCTACTTTGCATGGTGATACCCAGTTTAGTTTAGCTATTCCTGCTGATTTAGCGGTAATGGAATTTGGTAAATTATTTCATCATTTTAAACACGACCATGATGCTATTTTACTTGGTGTTGCTCACAACCTGAGTGCGCAAAATATGGATTTAAATCCACCACTGGATTATCCGGTTAACAGTGGTGATATTTTACATTACATTGCGGTTGATCGTGTTTTAAGCAGCGAAGTTGATTGGCAGGGGCTTGCTAAGTAATGAATGAAGTGGCGTTTTTAATTCTACTTTTGAGCGCATATATACTCCCAGTAGTGATTGTGCTCAATAGTAAACGTACGCAAGGCCACGAAAAAAATGGCTGGTTAATCGGCATCATTTTCTTTTCATGGCTCGCACTGATAATGTACTTTGCGATAGTGCCCAAGCACGGGCACAAAAAGAAAACTACCAAGAAAAAGAAAGGTTAAAATTGAGTTGTCAGTTTACATATAAATTTGCCAACCGTGCTTGATTAAACAAGCACGGCTTTTTATTTTAACTGTTTTAGTTTGTGCTCTACTAAAGGATCATCAGGGGCAAGTTGCTGAGCAACTTCCAGCAGCTGAATAGCATCCTTAGGGTGTTCATCTTGGTGCTTTAGCGCGACATCAATCAATGGTTGAATATCAATTTTGGCTTGATGCTCTTGCACATGCGCTGCTTTTTCATCAATCAGTATGTTGTGTGCTTTACTTAATAATACTTGGCGGTGTGCCGATTTAGCATTCGCCTTGTTGAGCCTTCTATAATAGTCTTCTTTAAAGCGCAGGGTTTTGGTTTGTAGGCGAAATTGCGCAATATCGACTTGTTGATGGCTAATAAAGTCGACGGCCACTTGTTTATAAAAGCCAAATTTATTTAGGTAGTTGGCATGGGTACTATGACCCATACCAAACACGCGTAAGTGGGTTAGTTGCGAATAGCGCTTAGCATGGCCACGGTCAATACGATTGGTCGGGTCGTAAATTATATAGCCTTTAGCATTGCCTAAATCGAGATCGTGGTAATCTTGCTCCCAATCGAATTGTTGTGCTATATCCGTACTTGAGCGGTCATCCCAAGGAGCAAGTGCTTTATTTTTGGTGCTAACAGGGTGAAATAACAGTACCTTATCTAGCTTTAGTAAATTAGCAAATGCACCCACAGCAAAGCCACCTCGGCTTAAGCCGTAGCCTAATCGCTGGGTAAAGGGTGTTAGCAAGGGAGCGAGTTGCTCGAGGAAAAACAGTAAATTACGGTGTCTAAACCAATTACTTATTCCTAAGTGCTGAAAAGAAATAACATTCACATGTTGTTTTTGCGCTAGTTGAAATCCCCAAGGGCTAAAATCATCATTGAGATCATGCTCTTGGTAATTAGTACCTGCAGGAGAAAAGGTGAACAATAAAGGCTTATTTATATCAATAAAGTGATACTTAACAAAAACATCGCCAAGTAAATCGCCTCCAGAGATAGGTAATCTGGTTTGCTGTTCATCTTGAGGTAGAGTTAACCACTCATCTAACCAATACAGTAATTTCATCTAACCCCCTAACTAAAACAAGCCACCTATTTTAGCAAATTTGGAAAAAGAAGGAAAACGTGATGTATTAGCAGCAAATTATTGTTGTTACTCTGCCATTTTTATAATTGCTTGCCAATCCGCTTTAGTCACTGGCATTACCGATAATCGACCACCTTTTTTTAGAGCTATTTCGGTGATGGCGTCGTTTTCTTTAATCGCTTTTAAGCTGACTAATTTATTTAAATGCTGCTGATAGGTTACATCAACCACAACCCATCTCGGTTTATCACAGGTTGATTTAGGATCGTAATAATCACTGCTTAAATCAAACTGGCAAGGATCTGGGTAGGCTTCAGCAGTCACTATTGCGATACCTGCAACGCCGACGTGTTTACAGCTAGAATGGTAAATCATTACTAAATCGCCGAGCTTTACGCCATCGCGCATAAAATTACGGGCTTGGTAGTTGCGCACACCTTCCCATGCAGTGGTTTGTGCAGGGGCGCTTTTTAAATCGTCGATTGAAAATGCATCGGGTTCAGTTTTAAATAACCAATACGCCATAACTAGGATCCTTGAAATATTTACATCATACTTGTCTATAGTATCATTAAAATCTAAATGGGATTGAGGAGCAACTATGAGCCAAGTTTTAGATGATTTATTGTCGTTATTAACGTTAGAAGAAATAGAGCAGGGCTTGTATCGAGGGCAAAGCCAAGATTTGGGTTTTCGTGCGGTATTTGGTGGTCAAGTCATGGGCCAAGCACTGTCTGCAGCTAAAGAAACCTTACCGGAAGGCCGTATTGTTCATTCACTGCATTCTTATTTTTTACGCCCTGGTGATGCTGCAAAGCCAATTGTGTACGATGTTGAAACGATCCGTGATGGTAAGAGCTTTAGTACTCGCCGAGTTAGTGCTATTCAATATGGAAAACCTATTTTTTATATGACGGCATCATTTCAAGGTGCTGAAGATGGCTTGTCGCATCAAGCTACAATGCCGGATGTACCAGCTCCTGAGGAGCTGCGCTCATCACTGGAGTTTTATCAAGAGCATGCATCTCATATACCTGAGGTGATCCGCAATAAGTTTATTCGCGAAATGCCGATTGAAATGCGTCCGGTCACCTTTCATAACCCATTTAAGCCAGAGGTAATGGAGCCGGTTAAACATATTTGGTTCAAAGCCAATGGCGAGATGCCAGATGATCAACGTATTCATAACTATTTATTGGCATATGCGTCTGACTTTGAGTTTTTACCAACGGCTCTACAGCCTCATGGTGTCTCGTTTATGCAGCCAAACATGCAAGTAGCAACAATTGACCATGCGATGTGGTTTCATCGTCCGTTTCGAATGGATGATTGGATTTTATATACCATTGATAGCCCAAGTGCGAGCTCAGGGCGGGGGTTGGTGCGTGGTCAGTTCTTTGACCGTCAAGGCAATTTAGTTGCCTCAACGATCCAAGAAGGTGTAATGCGTCAGCGTTAATATGCCGCTTGCAGTTATTTTTGCTTACATTGTCCTTGCACAATATCACTAATTGACTGCCAGACTCGCGCTGGCAGCAAGGCTTTAAGGTGAATATACACTTCACAAAGTTCAGTACTGCCCTGTAAGCCATTCTCGGTTTCGCTAATTAAACTTTGTTCGCGCAAGTTGCTAATAAAGCCTACCAATACTTTTTTGTCAAAAAACTCAGGGGTCTTAATACCATGCAAGGTACCTAAGCGCTGCGCTAATACTTGGCTTTCGCGTTCAAGCTCTTCGCGTTCAATTTCTTTACTGGTTTGAATAAAGCCAATCACAATGGCGTAGCGTTGCAGGGTTAAGCTAAGCGCACGACCTAGAATTTCCAGCTTGGCTAAGCAATCATTACTGTTGGTGATTTTTATGTTATCACCATCTATTTCTATTAAATCTTGATCTACAAAGCTGGCCAGTATGCGGGTGATATAATTTTCATCAAGTTCGTGTAAAAACCATTCTTTAGCAAACATCGGGTAAAAACAGTTAACCAATTTTTGGCACTGCGATACTGTCGTTTTATGGCTTTTAAATATATGCAGTGCCAGTAAGCTTGGTACGGCAAACACATGGAGAATATTATTACGGTAGTAGTTAAAGATGATTTTCTCTTTATCGTTAATCGCGATAATCTCGCCAAACTCATCGCTTATAACGTCAAATTTATTCAACTTTAAAGCATGTTCGAGTAACTGTGATGAAGTTTCATCTGGGGTGGTGATTTTTTCACTGTAACTAGCGCTACGTTGTAAATGTAAGTAAAAGTCTAGTTGTGCTAACAATTTAGGCTTGCTCAATGCTTGCTTATCATTTACCAGTAAGATCATTGCCAGTAAATTAACTGCGTTAAGCGCGGCGGCACTATTAATATTAACCATCACTTTATCCGCTAAAGTCGCCACTTGCGGACCAAGCCATTGTGGTTTTTGAACATCAGTTGGGTGAATAGATTCACGCCAATCAGGTTGATGCTCATTTAAATATTGATTAACCGAAATCGGATCGCCAAAATTCAAATAGCCGCGGCCATAGTTTTTGAGATTTTTAATGGCTTTGAAAATACCGAAAATCGACTCGCCTTTTTTATCATCACCTGCGAGTTCTTTCAGATAAGTATTTATTTCCATGACGTGTTCATAACCAATGTACACCGGCACAATCGAAATAGGGCGATCAATACCACGTAACATAGCTTGTAGTGTCATCGCCAACATACCTGTTTTTGGTGGTAGTAAACGCCCGGTACGGCTACGTCCGCCCTCAGTATAAAACTTAACTGAGTAACCTTTGATAAACAACTGACTTAAATACTCTTTAAATACAGCAGAGTAAAGCTTGTTGCCAGCAAATGAGCGGCGAATAAAAAATGCGCCACTGCGGCGGAATATGCCGCCTGCTGGGAAGAAGTTTAAGTTAATACCAGCAGCAATATGTGGTGGTACTAAACCAAGATGATAAATCGAGTAGGTAAGTAATAAGTAATCCATGTGGCTGCGATGACACGGCATATAAATAATTTCATGACCTTTATTGGTTAGATCATGGATTTGTTCGGTGTATTTTATATCAATGCCGTTATAGAGCTTGTTCCATAGCCAGGTTAATACACGATCTGCAACACGTATGGTGGCATCACTGTAGTTAGCAGCAATCTCATCTAATAGCTTTAACGCATTTTGCCGTGCTTGCTCATGGCTGATTTTTTTGCTTTTTGCTTCATCGTTAATTGCTTTTTTTATAGTCGGTGATGCTAACAATGAATTAAATAGTTGCTCGCGTGAGGGCATTTTAGGGCCCGTTGCCGCCAATTTTTGACGACGAAAATGCACCCTAGCGACGCGAAGTAATTTATGAGGTAACTCATCAACATCGGCTTTTTCATTTACTAATAACGATAAATCCAACGGTTGACTAAAGCGTATAAAGTTATCACGCCCTGAAAACAGTAATACAAAAAACTTACGAAACCAGCTAGGTGTAAGTGAGTGCGAAACCAGCGTACCTAAACCTGGTTTTTCTTTACCTGGATTACGACCCCATAAAATAGTGACCGGAATGACTTGCACGTTTTTTTCGCCACTGGTAAATAGTTGAGCAATTATTTGTTTACCCTGGTTTAGCGCGTCAGTTGGCTTCGCTTGGCTGCCAAACAGTGGTGGTGGATTTTGTAGGCCAATAAAGCGGTCTAACTCTGCATTACCCAACAGCTGTTGTTCAGTTGGTCTGGGCAGGTTGTACTTTTTACAAACTCGGTCAAGAGCCGCTAAATCTGAGCGAGCATTAAGTTTAACTATATAAAAAGTAGGGTAGGCGGGATTAAGACCGTATTGTTCAATTGGGTTCTCGGGCAGTACTTTGCTTTTCACAAATAGGCGATTCATCACCATAGACACAAAATTCAAGCAATAATTAAAAATACGCATCAACTCACCAAGGTTAAGGATTAAGAGATAAAAGCAAAATAAGGATGAATAATAACAATTAAAAACTGGACTGACCATTATCATTAGTGCCAAGTCCGATTGCATGGCTTCCTAACTATAGTAAATTCCCAGTAATGACGACATAGTGACAACCCTTTTTTACAGTATAAATAATCCTCATTCTGGTAGTTTGAAATAGTTGTTGCATTTATCACCAATATCACTATAATACGCAGGCTTTCAAAATTCCCCCGGGAACTTGGAAGGAACATTAAGCTTGGATTTCAAGCTAATAAAACAGGAGTTCCGATTTGGAACTCAACGTAGATATAAATCAACAACCGGCATCTTATGTTTTTAAGATTGTTTCGGTCGTTTTTTTATGCTCTTTTAAATGCTCTTTATATTGAGGTTTAAGAATGTCAAATCAACGCATTCGTATTCGCCTAAAAGCTTTTGACCACCGTTTGATTGACCAATCAACGGCGGAAATCGTGGAAACTGCGAAACGCACTGGCGCACAAGTACGTGGTCCAATTCCACTACCTACACGCTTTGAACGTTTTACTGTACTTACATCACCGCACGTTAATAAAGATGCGCGTGATCAGTACGAGATCCGCACCCATAAACGTCTGATCGACATCGTAGAACCAACTGACAAGACTGTTGACGCACTTATGCGTTTAGATCTTGCTGCTGGTGTTGATGTTCAAATCAGCCTGGGTTAATCGAAAGATTAGAGAGGTTTTAGGAAAATGGCATTAGGTCTAGTCGGTCGTAAAGTGGGTATGACACGTATCTTCACTGAAGATGGTGTATCTATCCCTGTGACAGTTATTGAAGCGACACCTAACCGCATTGCTCAGATCAAATCTGACGCAACAGACGGTTATAACGCGCTTCAAGTAACCGCAGGCACTAAAAAAGCAAGCCGTGTAAACAAAGCAACAGCGGGTCACTTCGCTAAAGCTGGTGTTGAAGCGGGTCGCGGTCTGTGGGAATTCCGCCTAAATGGTGGTGAAGGCGATTTTGAAGTAGGCGCTGAGCTTACTGTTGAATTATTCAACGAAATCAACAAAGTTGACGTAACCGGTACTTCTAAAGGTAAAGGTTTCCAAGGTGGTGTTAAGCGCTGGAATTTCAGCATGCAAGACGCTACACATGGTAACTCTCTATCTCACCGTGCTCCTGGTTCAATCGGTCAAAACCAATCACCTGGTAAGGTGTTTAAAGGTAAGAAAATGGCCGGTCATATGGGTGCTGAGCGTGTAACGACTCAAAACTTAGAACTAGTACGCGTTGACGCTGAGCGTAACTTGCTTTTAGTTAAAGGTGCAGTACCTGGCGCTATCGGCGGTGACGTTATCGTTAAACCTGCTGTTAAAGCATAAGTCCTGGAGATTTAGTGATGGAATTAGCAATTAAAGACGCTTCTGGCGGTCTTGAAGTTTCTGAAGCTACTTTTGGACGTGAGTTTAACGAAGCATTAGTACATCAAGTAGTTGTTGCATACGCAGCAGGTGCTCGTCAAGGTACTCGTGCTCAGAAGACACGTTCTGAAGTAAGCGGTGGTGGTAAAAAACCATGGGCTCAAAAAGGTACTGGCCGTGCACGTGCTGGTACAATCCGTAGTCCAATTTGGCGTTCAGGTGGCGTTAGCTTCGCAGCTAAACCACAAGACCACAGCCAAAAAGTAAACCGTAAAATGTACCGCGGTGCGATCAAAAGCATTTTATCTGAATTAGTTCGTCAAGAGCGTTTAATCGTTGTTGAAAGTTTTGCTCTAGCAGCACCAAAAACTAAAGAACTAGTTGCTAAGCTTAAAGAACTTGAGCTTAAAGATGTTCTAATCGTAACTGAAGAAGTAGATGAGAATCTATTTTTATCGGCACGTAACCTGTACAAGGTTGACACGCGTGATGTAGCTGGTATCGACCCTGTAAGCTTAATCGCTTTCGATAAGGTACTTATTACAGCAGCTGCTGTTAAGCAACTTGAGGAGACGCTAGCATGATTCGTGAAGAACGTCTTTTAAAAGTGATCCTTGCTCCACATATCTCTGAAAAAAGCACTATTGCTGCTGAAGAAAACAACACTATCGTTTTCAAAGTAGTAAATGACGCAACTAAAGCTGAAGTTAAAGCAGCTGTAGAGAAGCTTTTTGAAGTGGAAGTAACTGGTGTTCGCACACTTAATGTTAAGGGTAAAACAAAACGTACTGGCGCACGTTTCGGTCGTCGTAGCGACTGGAAAAAAGCTTACGTTACTCTTAAAGAAGGCAGCGAACTAGACTTTGTCGGCGGCGCCGAGTAATAAGGGGAGTTAGAATTATGGCACTTCAAAAGTGTAAGCCAACTTCTGCGGGTCGTCGTCACCTAGTTAAAGTGGTAAACCCAGATCTACATAAGGGCAAGCCATACGCACCACTATTAGAGAAAAACTCTAAATCAGGTGGTCGTAATAACAATGGTCGTATTACGGTTCGTCATATCGGTGGTGGTCATAAGCAGCATTACCGTTTAATCGATTTTAAACGTACTAAAGATGGCATTCCAGCCACTGTTGAGCGTTTAGAATATGATCCAAATCGTAGCGCAAACATCGCACTTGTATTATATGCAGACGGTGAGCGTCGTTACATTATCGCACCAAAAGGCTTAAAAGCTGGTGATGCAATCCAGTCTGGTGTTGATGCACCAATCAAGCCTGGTAATGCATTACCTATGCGCAATATGCCTGTAGGTTCGACTGTTCACAACGTAGAATTAAAACCAGGTAAAGGTGCTCAAATCGCACGTTCTGCTGGTGCATACGTTCAAATCCTTGCTCGTGATGGTCAGTATGTAACATTACGTCTTCGTTCAGGCGAAGTTCGTAAAGTTGAATCAGATTGTCGTGCGACGCTAGGTGAAGTAGGCAATGCTGAGCATATGCTTCGTTCACTTGGTAAAGCAGGTGCAAATCGCTGGCGTGGTATTCGTCCGACAGTTCGTGGTGTTGCCATGAACCCGGTTGATCACCCACACGGTGGTGGTGAAGGTCGTACATCTGGTGGTCGTCATCCTGTGTCTCCATGGGGTAAGCCGACTAAAGGTGCTAAGACGCGTAAGAACAAGCGTACGGATAAATTTATAGTACGTCGTCGTACTAAGTAATATTGAGGAATAGCCATGCCACGCTCTCTCAAGAAGGGTCCTTTTATAGACCTACACTTGCTGAAGAAGGTAGAGAAAGCTTTGGAAAGCGGTGACAAGAAGCCAATTAAAACTTGGAGCCGTCGTTCAATGATCATACCTAACATGATCGGATTGACCATTGCTGTCCATAATGGTCGCCAGCATGTACCAGTTTTCGTTTCTGACGAAATGATCGGTCACAAACTAGGTGAATTTGCACCAACTCGCACTTACCGTGGCCACGCTGCGGATAAGAAAGCGAAGAAACGTTAAGAGGGGAATGATAAATGCAAGCATTAGCTAAACATAAATTCGCCTCTGGTTCGGCGCAAAAAGCACGTCTAGTTGCAGATCAGATCCGCGGGTTACCTGTCGATCGCGCACTAGAAATCCTGGCGTACAGCCCTAAGAAAGCGGCTGTATTAGTTAAGAAAGTACTTGAGTCTGCTATTGCTAACGCAGAGCATAACGAAGGTGCTGACATTGATGAGCTACGTGTAACAACGATCTTTGTGGACGATGGTCCAACAATGAAACGTATTATGCCACGTGCTAAAGGACGCGCAGACCGCATCCTTAAGCGTACAAGCCACATCACTGTTGTGGTTTCAGATAGCTAGGAGTATAAGTAATGGGACAAAAAGTTCATCCTACTGGTATTCGCCTAGGTATATCTAAACCTTGGGTTTCTACCTGGTACGCGAGTTCAAAAGATTTCTCTGCACAGCTTTTTGGCGATCACAAAGTACGTACATTCCTTACTAAGGAATTGAAAGCGGCTTCTGTGTCTAAAATCGTTATTGAGCGTCCAGCAAAATCAATCCGCGTAACAATTCACACGGCTCGTCCGGGTGTTGTTATCGGTAAAAAAGGCGAAGACGTAGAAAAATTACGTCAAGCGGTAACTAAGATTGCTGGTGTACCTGCTCAGATCAATATTTCTGAAGTACGTAAACCAGAACTAGATGCACAACTAGTAGCAGACGGCATTGCCTCTCAACTAGAGCGTCGTGTTATGTTCCGTCGCGCTATGAAGCGTTCGGTACAAAATGCAATGCGCATCGGTTCTAAAGGGATCAAAGTTGAAGTTAGCGGTCGTCTTGGCGGCGCAGAAATCGCACGTTCAGAATGGTATCGTGAAGGTCGTGTACCTCTACATACTCTTCGTGCTGATATCGACTACGCAACTTCTGAAGCCTTAACCACTTATGGTATCATTGGTGTTAAAGTTTGGATCTTCAAAGGCGAAGTTATTGGTGGTTTACCACTAGTACAAGAGCAAGAGAAGCCAGCTAAACGCGCACCAAAGAAAGCCAAAAAAAGTGCTAAGTAGAGGTAGCGAGTAATGTTACAGCCAAAACGTACAAAATTCCGTAAAATGCACAAAGGCCGCAACCGTGGTTTAGCGCAAAACGGTAACAAAGTAAGCTTCGGTACTTTCGGTTTGAAAGCTACTGGCCGTGGCCGCATGACTGCTCGTCAAATCGAAGCAGCTCGTCGTGCCATGACACGTCACGTGAAACGTCAAGGTAAAATCTGGATCCGTGTCTTCCCTGACAAACCGATCACAGAAAAGCCTCTTGAAGTTCGTATGGGTAAAGGTAAAGGTTCTGTTGAATATTGGGTTGCTGAAATTCAGCCTGGTAAAGTACTTTACGAAATGGAAGGTGTTTCTGAAGAGCTTGCTCGTGAAGCATTCGACCTTGCTGCTCGTAAACTGCCATTCAAAACAACTTTCGTAACTCGGACGGTAATGTGATGAAAGCAAGCGAACTAAAAGATAAAAGCGTAGAAGAGCTTAATGCTGAACTTCTAGGTCTTCTTCGTGAGCAGTTTAACCTGCGCATGCAAGCAAGCACTGGTCAGTTAGCTCAAACTCACACGCTAAGAACAGTACGTCGCGATATCGCGCGTGTAAAAACAGTTATTAACCAGAAGGCAGGTCAATAATGAGTGATAAAATTCGTACTCTTCAAGGCACTGTAATCAGCGACAAGATGGAAAAATCTTTCACTATCGCTATCGCACGTTACGTGAAGCACCCAATCTATGGGAAATTCATCAAACGTACGACTAAATTACACGTACATGACGAAAATAACACAGCAAAAGCGGGTGACGTTGTTACTATCCGTGAATGCGCTCCAATCTCTAAGACTAAGTCTTGGACATTAGTAGACGTTATTTCTAGTCCAAAACAAGCTTAATTTTTAATTAAGTCTGTTTTATAAAAAGCCCCGGCATTAGCTGGGGCTTTTTGCGTTTGGAGCAGCTTTTAGCGGTAAGCTTTCAGCCGTCAGCGCGGAGTAAATTTTCCCACCGTAGCTTGGGTTGAGTCTATTGAGGGCCGGGAAGAAGAGAACAGTAATACCAATCGACTTAAATATTTAACCATTCTAGCGAGCTAAATAAAGCGCTAACTGCGTTATAATTTTTTCAAGTAGAACAACTGCATGTCACAATTTACGCCTTGTTATCACTGTATTTATCTGTCGCTATAAATGGTCAGTAACTTAACACGATTGGTATAAGAATATGCAGGTATAAAAATTCATACCATAGAAAAAGCACGTCGATAAATCTCCCTCATAAAAACTACTTGACCTTAACCTAGCTCCAGCTTTTATGCTGTATTTTTTCACTCTGATTAAATGCTATGTGTCCGATTCAAAATTACCTTTTAAGCCTAGGCCTTACCGAATATAGACAATCTATTTTGCAAATTATGAAGCTTGCAGAAGCGGTGGATCACTCAATTGCAAATAACAGTGAATTTGCAACTGCTGCGTTAGCATGGGTTGAGCAACAAAAAAGATGCCCAACAATGACAAACAAAAGAGCATTAATTATATTCTTACTGCATAAATTGGGTTATAAAATTAGAGAGCAAAACAGCCTTTGCAACTGCAAAGGCTGATGTTTTTCTGCGCTGACCGCTGACCGCTGACCGCTGACCTTTACCAAATCATCTCAACAAATTCTGGATGATCGATATATGGATTGCGATTGCCTTGATGCTCATAAGCGGCTTGGTTTCTATCTAGTTCAAGTTGACTGACTGGATCGTCGTTATGCCAATTAACCAACATAGTTACTACCCAATTCTCAAACACTTGGTTACTAGAGCCGTTAAGCACGGCATTACTAGCCGTGGTGTTGTTTTGCCAAGTACCAATGACGTTTTCGTAGCGGGTTGCCATATAGAAGTAGGCGCGAGCAAAGTCACCTTTAAATTCATCAATCGGTTCAAATACTGTACCTGAGTAATTAATTGCGCTACTAGCAGAGCCTAGTTTGCTGCCGTTTGTTGATGTAAACGTAGCGCTTGCCACTTCACCAAACGGAAAGTTGCTACGTTTAGAATTTACATAACCATCGGTTGCATAAATGTGGTGAACATCTGAGTTCATAGGCTCATTTGTGCCGCCAAACCAACTTTTAGGAAATGAATGTTCGCGGTTATAGCAATCAGCTTCACTATTGTAAGTGCCGCATTGATCACTTACAGCGACATAGTTATAGCTGTCTTGACCGGTGGGATTTTCTGAATAGCGATCGAGTATTGAATTGTCATTTTCAAAGTACTTATCCCGTGAAGCAATATCGTAAAAACTCCAAATAGCTGAATAACCCTGTGAGTTGTGACCTTTAATAATGTTATAGAGCGCGGTTTTAAGTGCATAGCCCGTTAAACCTTGTGCTGTAACATAGTAGCCAGTTGGCTCGCTGGGTGGCGTTTCTGGGTTGGTATTATCACCAAGTATAAAGGGAGTTGCTTCACTGCTTTGAAAACTACTGCCGTTAGCCAATGTTGTTTGGGCGGATGTTAGCGTGTAGCTGCCATTACCAAATGAACAGCAAATACCGTCGCCGTAACTATCAAAAATACTAAATGTGTAATCGCCATCAACTAAGCAGACTTGCTCTGTATAGCTGTTGTTGCCACTATAACTGCCACCTGACGCAACCGCTGTGCCTTGGGCGTTAGTGATTTGCCAGCTAGTCTCTTCGCCATAGTTATCAGTTGTGAGTGCTAAGTTAACGGTGTTATCAGTACAACCGACTGGTGGCGGTGGGGTGGTATCACTAGAACCAGGTGTAAAACTATCCACATAAACAGTTTCACTGCCATCAAAGCCGCTGACATCGTAAAAACGCAGGCCAACGGTAATCGTAGCATTGCTGGTTGCTGGATATGTATAGCTTATTTGTTGCCACTGATTTAATAACGCTGGATTTGAATAGCCTTGATAGCCGTCGGCAATTAAGCGCGCTTTAATGCCGCCTTCGGTGTGATAAACCCAGCTTGAGAATAAGTAGCTTTTGCCGGCCTCAACAGTAACTTCTTGCAGTAAATCAGTATTGCTTTGACTAGCGGTATTAACCACTACTTTTGCAGCAAGAGCTCCTGAATTTACTATGGTATTTGAAGCTGATAGTGTAATACCAGTATCAATCGTGCTCCAGCCGTTTGGGCTATTACCTGACCAGTTTTCAAAGTCACCATTATTAATGGTGGCCATGCAGGGAAGTGCTGTAGCTAACATAGCACTGCTGAGTATGAGTTTTCTATATGCCCCGTGTGACATAGTGTTTCCTTATTATATTTATAGTAGGCGCACAGAATGTGGCCAAATCCACTATAGCCTACCCAAGATTTGTTGCAAAAAAGTTAATACCTGTTTTGAAAAGAATGAAGTGAATAAATTTTTGTATGATATTTCTGATCGGCTAAGTGTGATGCTGAAATCGTAAGCAGTTATTTGTTACCTTTTAATCTGTTTTTACTGGTTAATTTATAAATTAATAACTAAATGGAATAACAAAGCAGATTCTATTCTTTTTTTATTGGCGCGTACCCCGTTATTCTTCACACTCAGAGAAATCTTTAGGGCCTGAGTTATTTGCCTTAAAGTTGACACAAATTTTAGGCAAAGTGATTACTGCAATCAGTGAGCATTTTGCAGATAACTTTCAGGGTTACGGGGAATTAATTCATGTTGTTAAGTCAACTCAATGCGCTAGCAAGTCCGCTATCGCAAGAGCAAGTACAGAAGCTACAAGGTTTAGTGGCTGAGCTTAATCCAATCCAGCAAGCTTGGGTAAGTGGTTATCTTGCTGCGAATGCCAATACGGCGGCATTAGGTGGTGTTGTAGGTGCTGCGCCAAGTGTTGGGGATGCAGCGGCATTGACCATTTTATATGGCTCACAAACCGGTAATTCAAAAGGTGTAGCGACTAAGCTCAAAGAGCAAGCGGAGTCTCGTGGTTTAGCTGTTAAGCTGGTTAGCATGGCTGATTACAAACCAACGGCCCTGAAAAAAGAAAAATTCTTAACTGTCGTTGTTTCTACTTACGGTGAAGGTGAGCCGCCGGAAGATGCCGAAACATTACATGAGTTTTTAGCAACCAAAAAAGCGCCTAAGCTTGATGGCGTTAAAATTGCGGTTATAGGTTTAGGTGATTCAAGCTATGAGTTCTTCTGTCAAACAGCAAAAGACTTTGAACAGCGCTTAAATAAGCTCGGTGCAGAAACCATTTATCAGCGTGCTGATTTAGACGTTGATTACGATGATGAAGCCGCCAGCTGGATCAGCGGAGCACTTGATGCATTTGAACCTGATTTAAAAGCACAGCAAGGCGCAACAGGTGGGCAAGTGGTGTCATTTGGTGCACCAGCAACAGCTGCCAGCCAATATACTAAGCAAAACCCATTTCCAGCAGAACTTAGCCTAGTGCAAAAGATCACTGGTCGTGACTCTAGCAAAGATGTGCGCCATGTTGAGATTTCACTGGAAGGATCTGATATTACTTACACACCGGGCGATTCATTAGGCGTGTATTTTTTAAATGATGAGATTCTGGTTGATGAAGTACTGACACTGACGCAAATTGATGGTGTCAGCAAAGTTAAAATCGCTGATGAAGAGCTCAGTGTTCGTGATGCACTGATTGAAAAACTTGAATTGACTCAGTCATACCCTGGCTTTGTTGAAAAGTACGCGATAGCGACAGGTGCGCCTGAGCTATTAAAGCTGGTTGAAGATAAAGCGGCAATGCGTGAATATATTGAGCCTCGCCAAATCTTTGATGTGATCCGCCAAAATCCAGCTGCGCTTGAGGCACAAACGTTTGTTGATTGCCTACGTAAACTGCAAGCACGTTTATATTCAATTGCGTCAAGCCAAGCAGAAGTTGAAGATGAAGTGCACTTAACCATTGGTCTAGTTGAATTTGAAGCATTCGGTAGTGAGCATTTAGGTGGTTGTTCTGGTTATTTAGCACGTCGTGCTGAAGAAGGTTGTAAAGTAAAAGTATATAGCGAGCATAATGATAACTTCCGTTTGCCAACTAACGACGAAACGCCAGTGATTATGGTTGGCCCTGGTACTGGTATTGCGCCGTTCCGTGCTTTCTTGCAAGAACGTGATGCCCGCGAAGCATCCGGTAAAAACTGGTTATTCTTTGGTAATCCACACTTTACCCAAGATTTCTTATATCAAGTAGAAATTCAAGGTTACTTAAAATCAGGGCTACTAAGTAAAGTTGATGTGGCGTTTAGCCGTGACCAAGCAGAGAAGGTCTACGTGCAAGACAAGCTACGCCAAAACAGCAAAGACGTATTTGCATGGCTAGAAGCGGGCGCGCATTTTTATATTTGTGGTGACGCAAATCGCATGGCGAAAGATGTACACCAGGCATTGGTTGATATCATCAAAGAAAACAGCGGTAAGAACGATGAAGACGCTGAGCAGTATTTAAAAGATTTACGTAGCGCAAATCGCTATCAGAAAGACGTGTACTAAGCGTAGACGTTGCTTACTTTATAAAAGCAAAGCTAACAGCCGTCACTGTAACAAATTTAGGATCAAACATGAGCGAACAAGATAAAAACGTAAAGCTTTCTGATAACGAGCGTTTGAAAAGAGAAAGTAACTTTTTACGTGGCACCATAGAGCAAGATTTAAAAGATGAGATCACCGGTGGCTTCACTGCGGATAACTTTCAGTTAATTCGTTTCCACGGTATGTATCAACAAGATGACCGTGATATTCGAGGTGAGCGTGCTAAGCAAAAGCTAGAGCCATTACACAACGTAATGTTACGTGCTCGTATGCCTGGCGGTATTATCAAACCTGAACAATGGTTAGCAATTGATAAGTTTGCTGACGAAAAAACTAGCTACGGCAGTATTCGTTTAACAACCCGTCAAACGTTTCAATTTCATGGTGTGTTAAAACCAAATATAAAAGGCATGCACCAAATGCTTAATAGCGTGGGCATCGACTCTATTGCAACGGCAGGTGATGTTAACCGTAATGTACTTTGTACTACAAACCCTGTGGAATCTGAGTTGCATCAAGAAGCATACGAGTGGGCTGCAAAAATCTCAGAACATTTGTTACCAAAAACTAAAGCGTATGCAGAAATTTGGTTAAACGGTGAAAAGGCTGAGACTACAGAAGAGCCAATTTTAGGATCTAACTACTTACCGCGTAAGTTTAAAACCACAGTGACCATTCCACCGAACAACGAAGTGGATGTGCATGCGAATGACTTAAACTTTGTAGCTATTGCAGATAACGGCAAGCTAGTTGGTTTTAACGTATTAGTAGGCGGTGGCCTTGCCATGACCCACGGTGATACCGCAACCTATCCACGTAAAGCCGATGATTTTGGGTTTATCGCCTTAGCGGATACGCTAAAAATTGCTGAGCATGTGGTGTCTGTACAGCGCGACTGGGGTAATCGCTCAAACCGTAAAAACGCAAAAACTAAATACACCTTAGACCGTGTTGGTACTGATGTATTTAAAGCGGAAGTAGAGCAACGCGCAGGTGTTAAATTTGCGCCAAGCCGCCCTTATGAGTTTACTCATCGTGGCGATCGCATTGGCTGGGTTGAAGGTATTGATGGTAAGCATCACTTAACTTTATTTATCCAAAGTGGCCGTATTTTAGATTTACCGGGTAAACCACTGAAAACAGGTTGTCGCAAAATTGCAGAAGTTCACCAAGGTGATTTCCGTATGACAGCCAACCAAAATTTGATCATCGCCGGTGTTCCTGCCGATCAAAAAACAGTGATTGAAGAAATAGCCCGTAATCACGGTTTGATTGACGACAAAGACTCTGAGCAACGTAAAAACTCGATGGCCTGTGTGGCATTACCAACTTGTCCACTCGCAATGGCGGAAGCTGAGCGTTACTTACCAAGCTTAATTGAAAAGACCGAGGCATTGCTTGCTAAGCACGGTATTCCTGATGACAGTATCATCATGCGTGTGGTTGGTTGCCCTAATGGCTGTGGCCGCGCAATGTTAGCGGAAGCTGGCCTAGTAGGAAAAGGCCCAGGTAAATATAACGTGTACTTAGGGGGTAACCTTGAGGGGACGCGTATTCCTAAATTGTATTTAGAGAATGTTGGTGAAGACGTGTATTTAGACGCCTTTGACAAATTAATAGGTCAATGGGCAAGTGAGCGTAATGACGGCGAATGCTTTGGTGACTTTGTGATCCGCAAAGGCATAGTTGCTGAAGTTAAAGTGTCAGTCACCGATTTTCACGCTTAATTTAAAAGCAAGCGGTTACGCTTGCTGAGGTTTGGAATTTACTATGAGTGAATTTAAAAACATATTACAGCTAGATAAAGAAAGCCAAGTAACACTGCTGGCTGATGCTAACGGCGTATTGAAAGATATGAGCGCTGAGCAGCGTGTCGCATGGGCACTGGAAAACTTGCCAGACACGCAGTTTTTATCATCGAGCTTTGGTATTCAAGCGGCTGTGATGTTGCATTTAGTTACAGTACAGCGCCCCGATATTCCTGTGGTATTAACAGATACTGGTTACTTATTTCCTGAAACTTATCAGTTCATTGAGCAAATGACCGAACGCTTATCGCTAAATTTAAAAGTGTATAAGTCGCAGTTAAGCCCAGCTTGGCAAGAAGCCAAGTTTGGTAAGTTATGGGAACTAGGTGAAGCAGGTATTAAACAATACAACCAGCTTAATAAAGTTGAACCAATGACTCGCGCATTAAAAGACATTAATGCAGGTACTTGGTTTAGTGGCTTGCGCCGTGACCAATCATCAACACGTGCCGATAAGCAAATTATTGAAATTAGCCGTGGCACGGTAAAGGTTTACCCAATCATCGAATGGTCAAATCGCGATGTTTATCAGTACCTGACTAAACATGACTTACCATATCACCCATTATGGGAGCAAGGTTATGTGTCAATGGGCGATGTGCATACTACGCGTAAACTAGAGCCAGGTATGACCGAAGAAGAGACCCGTTTTTTTGGTCTAAACCGCGAATGTGGCCTACACATTGATGGTGATGGGATCTAATTCTGAACGTAAAAATATAAGTAAATCATTTAAGCTGAGATAGCTAACTATAGTGATTATTAAAGCGCAGCCTAGCTGCGTTTTAAATTTTTGACTATAATACAATCAGCCGTTATAAATTGATGTGCATGTATTTTATGAAACCATATTACGTAATTTTCTTTTTATTCTTTTCTACTAGTCTTTTTGCCGATAACCTTCGCATTGCCTTACCCGAGCAAGATTACCCTCCTTATCACTTTGTTTGTTCAAAAACAGGCATTTTAAATGATGTTATTACATCGTTTTCGATGGCAACGGGGATCCAAATAGACTATACCTTCGTCCCTGAAATGCGCTCTGCGAAAATGGTGAAACGAGGTGATGTTGATGCACGAATGGAATCAGAAGTTTGGCTTGTAGATAATGGACCCTATTATTGGAGCCAAGAGATAGTAGTAATTGAAGATGTGTTAGTAGTCGCTCGAGGAGCTGAACTAATTGACTTTAAGGAGCTAAGCAGTTTAAAGGGCGGTGTTTTACTCGGGCGATTTGGTTATGTGTATCCAAAATATGAGCTACCAGTAGTGAATAAGACTCTGCACCGTGAGAATTTTTATTCAGACTTAGAAATATTGCAAAGTTTGCACAAAGATACTGATACAAGTAAACGCTTTACTGTTATGTCACGCTCTGTCGTAAACTGGTACATACAAAAGTACCCTGAGCTTGCTGCTTTGACCATAAGTGATGAAAATGTCGCTGAGGCGCCGCTGCAGTTGCAGTTTTCTTATAATTCAAGGGGTAAAAAGTACGCGAAAGAATTTAATGATTTTTTACAAAGCTTGAAAGATAATGGCGGCCTAGCTAAAATCATAGCCCGCTATCAATGATAGCAATCGAGAATTTTAACTCAAAGGATTGAAGATGAAGTATTTTGCGTACCTCGCTATTATGGTATTGCTGATCAGTGTCGCGGCATTATTTTATTTGCAACGACCCGATGGTCAAACGTGGTTAACCAGTGATGGTATTAGTAGTAAATCAAATCAGCTAACAGAGCAAATGGTTGCGTTATCAAGTGACACCCTTGCCATGGCAGCCACATTGGTTAGTGAGACCAGTCAAAAAGTTGTAGAATCAATTACCAATGAAAGCTCAGTAGCAACGACAGTTATTTATAAATGGCAAGATCAGCAAGGTCAATGGCATTACTCAGATCAGCCTAATCCTGAGGGCACAAGTGAAAAAGTAATTCTAGATCCGCGCGATATTACAGTAGTTGCGGCCGAAGATACGTCCATTTTAAAAGGCAGCTCAAAAACAACTAATATGTCTTTAATGCCAAACTCAGGCAGTGTTTATGATCCCGTGGTGATGAAAAAGCTGTTTGAAGATGCAGAGCAAGTGAAAGAACAGTTAGAGCAACGTACTAAATCGTTAGATGAGACGCATTAATTTGCTTTAATAGCGTTGTTTTGCTGTGTTTTTTCGGGCTGTGTTACAAAAAATTGTTGCTTAATGATTGGCAGGTTATAGGCTTTTAACCAACGATCAGTAGCTATCATTAGTTCTCCTGAAGCAACTAATCTTGTCAGGCCTTCATCAAAATTATCTCTGACAGACTTATCTTGAAAAACAATGTAAGAGCCTTGATAGTTTAAAATATCGCGATATATAAAACTTGTAGGGTCAAGTTGGGTGTTTGTTGATGTATGCCAGTAGAGCATTAAATAATCACCGATACGGGCATCGATCTTATTGGTAAGTAACTGTTTATTTAGGGCTTGTTGATTTCCTATTTCAGTATAATAGGTGAATACCTGTGTCGCCATGTTTTTATATTCTGGGCCAAAGATATCGCTCGCCCCTATAAAACTACCTACTCTTAAATTCTTCAAATCGTTCAACGTAGCTACTTTTTCGGTCCATGCAGAAGGAAGCATGGTCACACGGTTCATAAATCGTACTCGATAACGAGAAATAAAAGCATGTGCAGCTGGTTGTGCCGTATAGTTGATCGCTATATCAGCGACTTTATTGTTGAAGTAGCGTTGAATAGCATCATTATTTAACGGCACCAATTGCGGGTTTTGATAGCCTTGTATCAGTAACACTTGAACCACAAGTTGATCGAAGTAACCATTACCGGTTACGTTGTCCTGCATGAAATAAGGTGCAAAATTACCGGATGCAATAATCAATTTGTCATTTGCACGTAATTGAGTGGGTAAGCAAAGCACTAAAAATGCCGCTATTAATAAAGTTTTAGCGGTGTTAAATGGTTTGATTAATTGCATGACCTTGCTGCTATACATGTTTGTCACGTACAGCCTCTATGTTCATTAAAACAATAGTGAGGTAAATTTTTGTAGGCAGAGAAAATAGCACTCCGATAGCAATAAAAGCGGCGCTGATAATAATGCCATGTATACTATTTTGTTCACCAAACAGATCCGAGACTAATAAATAATGTCCAGTCGCAATAAGGCATATGCCAAGGACAATAAATACTTTTAGTACTGTGATGATCTTCTGCTCGGTCATAGTATGCAGGCATTAATGATAAGATGAATTAAGTGTAGTTAATAATGAGTAAGCTGACTTGTTTTACATCAAAAAATTAAGGGCTAAGCAAATTAATTTTGCAAAGCCCTAATATTATAGATTAATTAGCTAGTTAACATATTACGCAGTACATACTGTAAAATGCCGCCATGTTTGTAGTAATCCCACTCTTTGGGGGTATCAATACGGACATCGGCACTAAAGCTTAGTTTTTTGCCTTCGCTATTAGTGGCAACGACACTAACTTCCTTGGTTTTATCGTAGAGACCTTCGATATCGAACTGCTCTTGACCTGTTAACCCCAGTGATTCATGGCTCTCACCTGCTTTAAATTGCAGTGGTAGCACGCCCATACCAATTAGGTTCGAGCGATGAATACGCTCATAACTTTGCGCAATGACCGCTTTAATACCTAATAATAGCGAACCTTTCGCTGCCCAGTCTCGTGATGAACCCGTACCATACTCAGCACCGGCAAGCACAACGAGCGGTACGCCTTGCTGTTGATACGCCATTGCAGCATCGTAAATACTGGCAAGCTCATCATCAGGTTGAGTGCGCGTTACACCGCCTTCGGTGCCTGGTGCAAGCAAGTTTTTTAAGCGTACATTGGCAAATGTACCGCGCATCATTACTTCATGATTACCACGGCGAGAACCGTATGAGTTAAATTGCGATTTATCTACGCCATTTTCTTGTAAGTATTCGCCAGCAGGCGCGCTTGCTTTAATTGCACCAGCAGGGGAGATATGATCAGTAGTGACGGAATCGCCAAGTTTTGCTAAACAGCGAGCACCCGTAATAGTAGGGATGCCTGGTGGTTCTGTCGTCATGCCATCAAAAAACGGCGCTTTTTTAATATACGTTGAGGCATCATCCCAGTCATAAAGTTTACCATCAGGAATTTTGATTTGTTGCCAGCGATCATCACCCTTATAAACATTACCGTAACTGGTAGCGAACATTTCTTTAGTGACGGTTTTTTTCACCAGTTCATTCACTTCGCTGACACTAGGCCAAATATTTTTCAGGTAAATATCGTTACCATTAGCATCTTGCGCAAGTGGCTCGTTATAAACATCGATATCAGTACGACCTGCAATCGCATAGGCGACAACTAAAGGTGGTGAGGCTAAAAAGTTCATTTTCACATCTTGGTGAATACGTCCTTCAAAGTTACGGTTACCCGATAAAATAGAGCTTACTACTAATTTATGTTGTTGAATTGCCTCACTGATCTCATCGGCAAGCGGACCTGAGTTACCAATACAGGTAGTGCAGCCATAACCTACTAGGTTAAAGCCAAGTGCATCTAAATCATCCATCAGGCCTGCTTTTTTTAAGTAGTCAGTGACCACTTGTGAGCCAGGTGCCAGTGATGTTTTTACCCAAGGTTTTACGTTAATTCCTAACTGGCGAGCTTTTTGCGCGACTAAACCCGCGGCTAAAATCACACTTGGGTTAGAAGTGTTGGTACAGCTAGTAATGGCAGCAATTACACAAGCGCCATCTTTTAACTCAAATTCTTGCCCTTTAAAGTTAACCTTTGCTGCGCCCATAAATTGCGCTTCGTTGGTTGGCTCATCAGGATTAGTGACAGGGCCTTCACTTTCAATACGCGATTGCTGTTCATCGCTGTTGTCACGTTTTGCTAAGCGTTCATCTTGGAAGGTTTTTAAGTGTTTGGTAATAATATCGCCGGCTTGATCCAGTGCAATTCTATCTTGTGGACGTTTTGGACCTGCAAGGCTTGGCACCACATCGCTGAGGTTTAACTCGAGTTTATCGGTGTAATTAGCTTCATCGCCATCATTACGCCATAACCCTTGATGTTTTGCGTAGTCTTCAATCAGTTTTAACTGCTCTTCATCGCGATTAGTTAAGCGCAAGTAACTAATGGTTTCATCATCAATAGGGAAAATACCACAGGTAGCGCCGTATTCCGGTGCCATGTTGGCTATGGTTGCGCGGTCGGCCAGTGGTAAATCAGCAAGGCCATCGCCATAAAATTCTACAAATTTACCGACAACGCCATGCTTACGCAATATTTCAGTGACGGTCAGTACTAAATCTGTCGCTGTGGTGCCTTCAGGTAAGCGGCCACTGAGCTTCATGCCCACAACTTGTGGGATCAGCAAGCTAATTGGCTGGCCGAGCATTGCGGCTTCTGCTTCAATACCACCTACACCCCAGCCAAGCACGCCTAAGCCATTGATCATGGTAGTATGAGAATCAGTACCAACTAAGGTATCTGGGTAAGCAAATTTTTGCCCGTTGCGGTCTTCGTTAAATACCACTCGTGCCAGGTATTCTAAATTCACTTGGTGAACGATCCCTGTTGCAGGCGGCACTACTTTTAAGTTATCAAAGGCTGTTTGCCCCCAACGTAAAAACTCATAGCGTTCTTTATTGCGTTCATATTCTAGCTTGGCATTTAAATCAAATGAGCCATCATTACCATAGCCATCTACTTGTACAGAGTGATCAATTACCAATTCGGCAGGAGAGAGTGGGTTTATTTTCGCAGGATCGCCACCGAGTTTTTCCATGGCGTCACGCATTGCGGCTAAATCAACGATTGCAGGCACACCGGTAAAGTCTTGCATTACTACGCGTGCTGGCGTAAATGCTACCTCAGCAGTTGGCTTAGCTTGAGGATCCCAATCTAATAATGCATCGATATCTTGTGCTTTGATATTTACGCCATCTTCATTGCGTAATAAATTTTCTAGTAGAATTTTCAGCGAGAACGGCAATCGTTTGGCTTTGTCGCCTAATCCTTGCAGTGAATGAATATGAAACTGCTCGCCATTAATAGTGAGTTGTTTTTGGGTATCAAAACTATTATTCATTATATGCCCCTAAAGTAGATGAATGTCCTTAAATGGTAAATGTAACCTCTTTTAAATAGTGAAATGCAAACTGCATACCAGTATCAGATTGCACGATTAGTATACAGTTTATGATACTGAGATGATGCTGAAAATTTAGATTTCAAGCCATGGGTAGTAAAACCAATCAAAACAACGCAAGCTTGCAGTGATGTTTTATCTCAGCCAGCCTTGTTGTTTGCCACGATGACTAAGTTGTAATAATAAAACAGCGATGATGATCACCAGTAGTGGCATAAATACAGCACTCGCACCGAGTAATGCAATACTGTTAATGACGATAAAATTATAAAATTGCTGGATAAAAATCGCGATTAAAGACAACGCAAAACACGCTCGCGCAATGGCATTTTTAAGCAATAAGAAAACACAGCCTAATGTGCCAGCAAAAACGGCTACAGCAAATGCTAAGGTAGACCATAAAGGGGTATTTGAATATGCAGCTTGTTGATCTGCAGGAAGTTTACTAATCATCTCAGGTGTCATAAGCAGTTGCATAATAAATGCAATTACCCCGAGTAAATTCCAAACTAATGCGGCCCAAGCAACACTTTTGAGCCAAGTAGGGGCTGTTGAAGTCGTCATAAAATGCTTTCTATTTGTCGTTATTTAGAAAGTAATTAAAGACGACCTCAAACTGTTTTACAAGTTATGCTGGTGATTAACCAAATGAAATTGGACGACGGCCCGTTTTTTCATCTACTTTCGGCTTTTTAGTACGTTTACGTTTGTTTTTAGGTGCCGCTGGTGTTTCTTGCACAGGGCTTTTTACACTCTCAGATTGAGTATTTTCCACAGCACGCTGCGCCGGTGTTGCATCTTCACTTAGGGTTAACTTAAATAGCTCACCATCAAATTCAAGCACATCACCACTGTATAATTTTTTCCGCTTGATTGTACAAATTTCATGGTTAACGCCAACATAACCTTCAGTGATAAGGTTTTTGGCTTGGCCGCCACCTTCGACTAAATCAAGAACTTTTAAGAGTTTGCATAGCTCAATTGGCTCTTCTTCTAATTCAATTTCAATATATTCGTCGTTCATGTTTGATCTCATTAAGGTAGGGCACAGCCTGTAGTATAAAGGCTGTGCGCGACTTTTGCATCAAGCAGCCTAAAGTCTACAGGGCATTAAATAGAATTAACCTGAAACTATATCGAATTTTCTACCGTCTTTAAAAAAACGGTAGTAATTCAAGCGTAGTATCCGCGTGAAAAGCTGGCCTACAATTTGCTGTTCGAATCGAATTCGATATTTAGTTGGTCATTTTATTACAAATGCCGCAGTACTGGAGATTTAACATGGGCGTAAGACTAGCCATGAAAAAAGAGCTAATGGGTTTAGAGGGTTCTGACTTTATGACCGCAGATGATGTGCGTGCGCGGCTTAATCAGGTTGCAAAGAAAGCATCGCAACAACCAGAGCGAGGCTTTTCGCTTATTTCACGTTTTAACGACAATCACAGCCAATTAAGTTGTGGTGAAAATAGCAAAGAAAAACTACTTGAGTTTCAACGACACCGCTTGTTTAAGGATGTTTTATATACCCGTAAAAGCGTGGATGCTTGGCTCAATAGCCAAGTGAATTAACTTGCTATAAATAGTCACCTCGAATAGACTACAGTTGTAATCTATGCGAGGTGACTATGAAATATGGCATTTTAATTGGCATGTTGTTATTACTAACTGCGTGCCAACAACCAACAATATATGTGTACACGCAAGCGTTAACAGAGCTAGAAAAACAACAGCTAACAATACGCTTACAGCAACAACCATTACCGTATCAGTTTATTCAATTACCAATCCCCAAAGAGTTTGCCGCTGCGACACTGTTAACTTCCGAAGATAAGCTACTTACAGCTGAAACCGAGCAGCTTGCTGATATTATGCAAGCAATGGGCTATCAGCCACAGATACACTATGTGTCGGCGGCAAATCATCATTATAGCAATGGCAATATTGGCTTTTACTTGCGTGGTGAGCAAATAGAGCTAGGTTTTGATGTGCCAGAACAAATGCGAACTACTGGTTGCGTTGAAGATCGTTACAATGGTCTCAAAGTTAGATTTGTTGATAACTTGGTTGAATTTGCTTTACTAAATGGTGCCCGCGCTCAGTTAGTTTGGCAGCGTTATGAAAATTATTTAGTCATCAATTATAGAGATACTTCGCAGTCATACACGCATTTAAGCCCTTTGGTTGCTACTCCTTTTGGGGAAAAGCCCTCAGACACATTTCGCTATAACGCACACATTACAGGGCCGCATTGGTTAAACTGCTCGCTGCAAGTTGTGTATATGGATTAGCCCCGTGATTCTAGGTAGTGACTAAGTTTGGCTATACGCTCGCTCATCCCTTCGATAATGCGGTCTTTAATTTTTTCGCGGATCACATTTGGTAAACGTATTAGTGCTTCGCTGGTAATCGCCAGTACTATGGTATCGCTTTTAGCACGAGCACTGGTGCTGTGCTCGCGGTTATTTATAAACGCACCTTCACCAATAAATTCGCCTGGTTCAATGGTGCCTAAATCCATCAGATGACTATGTTTAAATACCACAATAGCGCCGCTGAGCACGATATACAGTTGTTTGTCGTTATCAAACTGTTTAAACACAAAGCGATCTTTATTGATCAAGTATAAGTGACTGAATGACTCCAGTAATACTTGGCGCTCATTGAGGCTGAACTCTCTAAAAAAACTCAGCCTATTAAGTATCTCCATCTGCTTTATTAATGGAATATGCTCGATTAACTTCAACTTATTTTCCTTCGTTTGAGCAGGGAAGTTAGTTGATATTGCGCTCTTTTAATTTACGGGTCAATGTATTGCGGCCCCAGCCTATTTTTACTGCGGCTTCTTGTTTATGTCCTGCACAGTTTGCCAATGCGGTTTTAATTAGGCGGGTTTCTAATTGCGCTTGTACATTAGGCCAGATGTTTTCTTTACCTTGCTTAAGCTCTAGATTAAGCCATTGTTGAAAGGCATCAAGCCAATCACCCTCTTGTTGAGTCTCGTCAATTGCTAAGATCTCTGGAGGTAAGTCTTGCTCACTCACAAGCTCGCCGGGAGCCATAACGGTAAGCCAACGGCAAGTGTTCTCTAGTTGACGAACATTGCCAGGCCAGTTGAACAAGCGTAGTAAGTCGGTGGCTTTTGAGCTGAGAATTTTGCTTTCGACTTGTAAGTCTTTGGCGCTTTTATGTAAAAAATGCTGTGCTAAGCGTTCAATGTCTTCGGTACGTTCACGCAGTGCAGGTAGGCGCAGGCGCACAACATTTAAGCGATGAAATAAATCGTCTCTGAATTTGCCTTGTTTTACTAAGTCTTCAAGGTTTTGGTGAGTCGCGGCAATGATTCGGACATCAACTTTAATACTTTGATGGCCACCAACACGGTAAAACTCACCATCAGCTAAAACACGCAGCAAACGGGTTTGTACATCCAGCGGCATATCACCAATCTCATCTAAGAATAGCGTACCGCCATTGGCTTGCTCAAAGCGACCTTTACGTACGCTATCAGCACCAGTAAAAGCGCCTTTTTCATGGCCAAATAGCTCTGATTCAACCAACTCTTTTGGAATAGCTGCCATGTTTAAGGCAATAAACTGGTTTTCTTTGCGTGGGCTGTGGTTATGTAAAGCACTGGCTACCAATTCTTTACCGGTACCAGATTCACCATTGATAAGTACGCTCATACTTGATGCTGACAGCTTACCTATTGCTCGAAATACTTCTTGCATGGCTGGCGCTTCGCCAATGATATGGGCACTCTTAGGTGGTGCGGGTTTACGTTTTACTTTTTTAGTTGAGTTAGCGCGACACGCGCTTTCTACTAACGCAACGGCTTCATTTAAATCAAATGGTTTGGCTAGGTATTCAAAAGCACCTTTTTGAAACGCATTTACCGCTGAATCTAAATCTGAATGCGCAGTCATGATGATCACTGGCAAGCCTGGGTTTTGTTCAGCGATCAGTTCTAATAATGCCATACCATCCATACCAGGCATACGTACATCAGACACCAGTACCGTAGGTTGGCTAAACTTTAATGCTGACAGCACGTCTTGTGCATTAGAAAAACTTTCAGCATTAAATCCTGCGCGAGTTAGTGCTTTTTCAAGTACAAAGCGAATAGATGCATCATCATCAACCAGCCAAACTGTTTTCATGCAAACTCCAAAAACCGATTAATCCGCAAAAGGCAGATATATATTAAACTCTGTATGACCTGGCCAGCTATCGCATTCTATATAGCCGTTGTGTTGATCGATCAAGGTTTGTGCAATCGAGAGACCTAAGCCAGAACCACCTTCTTTGTTGGTGATCATCGGGTAAAATAATGTCTCTTTGATGCTGGAATCGATACCTGGTCCGTCATCTGAAATTTGGATCAGCAGTGCCTTTTTAGGGGCTTTTCCGGGGCGACGTTGCTGGTGATTAATACGTGTTTTAATTTTTATCACGCCACCACCGACTAACGCTTGTTGTGCATTTCGAACGATGTTAAGTACTACTTGCTGAATTTTACCTTGGTCAATATAGACATCAGGTATACTTGGGTCGTAATCTTTTTCCAAGCTAATATTGGCGCAATTATCTAATGTACTAAGTTTAATTACAGACTCTAAGGTTTGATGAATATTACCGTATGACTTTTGTGGTAATTGATTCGGGCCCAGTAGCCTGTCAACAAGCTCTCGTAAGCGATCGGCTTGTTCAATAATTAATTCTGCACATTCATCCCGTTCTTGCTGATCAACCTCATACTGCAATAATTGCGCCGCTCCGCGAATTCCGCCTAAAGGATTTTTGATTTCATGAGCAAGCCCTCTAATTAGGTTACGTGCTGCTTGATATTGATGCATTTGATTAGAAGCTTGATCGTGGCGAATTTCATCATCAGTTTGGCGACACTCGAATAAAATAAAATACTCATTTTGTAACTTCACGCGACGCGAACTAATTGCCAGTTTGGCATGACGAGAATCAACAAAAACCACGTCAGCTCTGTGCTGGTGGCAATCTACACCATCTACCAAAGAGTATTGTGCAATGCGTTTAAGGTCAATGGAATGGTAATTAAAAAGACTGTCAAAAGGTTGATTGAGGATACGTTTAGGGCCTAATCCTAACAGTTCACTGGCGCTATTATTAGCGTAAATAAGGGTGAATTGTTGATCAAGTAAGATCACTGCCGTTGACAGGTTTTGCCAAATGCTAGTTAGTAACTCAGGGTTAAAATTTTTATTATCGGGCATGGTTGCACCATTTTAGTGCGTTGATGATTATTAGCAGCTTAGCACAAATATTTTAAGTAAATTATGGTCTTTGATAGAAATACATGGTTTTTATAAAGACGATGCTCTATGCATATAAAATGTGCTCACTGGACTAACAGAGACAACAGAGCCTTGTGGGTCAAATAGCTTCAGTTGCAATGTGTGTTCGCCACGGTTTACCTCGCGCAGGGCAAAAGTACTGATATTGCTAGGTTCTGCGTACGGTGCGCCATCAACTAGTAGTTGAATTTTAAAACCATTCTCAAAGCGTGGTGTTATACGGCTAGTTACATACACTGAACCGGTATTTTCACGAACAGTGCCTTGATCGGCAGGGGAAGAAATAACCGCTTTATAGCTTTTCACAGCCGCTGGTTGCTGTTCATCTAAAATGCTTGTATCAACAGTCGGCATCGACAAACTTTGATTGGTGAGCTTGATTTCTTGCGCACCTGGTTTAGGAGTATCTGAAAATACTGATACGCCATTTTTATCTTTCCAAGAATAAATTTTCTTATCGCCAGAATAGCCATAAAAGCTGATTAAAATCAGAGTTACTAGTAATAAAAGCGTCTTTTTCACCTTGTCACCTTGCATTTTTTGCACTAATTAAACTTTAGTGGAGAATGGGAAAATTAGCCATAAAAAAAGCCCGCAGAACGGGCCTTGAGAACACACATATATTATCTATAAGATAATTTTTCTACAGCCTAATTAACAGCTGTAGTACATTTCGAACTCAACAGGGTGAGTCGTCATGTTAAGCTTTTCAACTTCTTTAGACTTAAGCGCAATGTAAGCATCGATTAAATCGTTAGTGAATACACCACCTTGATTTAAGAACTCACGGTCAGCATCTAGAGACGCAAGCGCTTCTTGTAGTGAAGTTGCAACTGTTGGGATTTCTGCTGCTTCTTCTGCTGGTAAGTCGTATAAATCTTTATCCATTGCATCGCCAGGGTGGATCTTGTTTTTGATACCATCAAGGCCAGCCATAAGCATTGCAGAGAAAGCAAGGTATGGGTTAGCTGTTGGATCTGGGAAGCGTACTTCGATACGACGACCTTTTTCTGATGGAACCACTGGGATACGGATTGATGCAGAACGGTTACGTGCAGAGTACGCAAGCATTACTGGCGCTTCAAAGCCTGGTACTAAACGTTTGTACGAGTTAGTAGACGCATTTGCAAAAGCATTGATTGCTTTAGCATGCTTGATAATACCACCGATGTAGTAAAGCGCTTCTTCAGAAAGACCGCCGTACTTGTCGCCTGCGAATAAGTTAACACCGTCTTTAGCTAAAGACTGGTGACAGTGCATACCAGAACCATTGTCACCAACGATTGGCTTAGGCATGAAGGTCGCTGTTTTGCCATATAAATGAGCCATGTTATGGATAACATATTTCATTTCTTGGATTTCATCTGCTTTTAATACCATAGTGTTAAAGCGAGTTGCGATTTCGTTTTGACCAGCTGTAGCCACTTCGTGGTGATGCGCTTCTACAACTTGACCTAGCTCTTCAAGAACTAAACACGTCGCTGAACGCCAATCTTGGAAATCATCAACTGGAGCAACAGGGAAATAACCACCTTTCACGCCTGGACGATGGCCAGTGTTGCCGCCTTCGTAGCTTTTATCTGAGTTCCAAGCTGCTTGCTTTGAATCAATTTTGTACATTGAACCTGACATATCAGTTTTGTATTTGATGTCATCAAATACGAAGAACTCTGGCTCAGGACCAAATAGCACGGTATCAGCAATACCAGTCGAACGCATGTACTCTTCAGCGCGCTTAGCAACTGAACGAGGATCACGCTCATAACCTTGTAATGTGCCAGGTTCAACAACATCACAACGTAAAATTAAAGTAGCTTCTTCTGTGAAAGGGTCTAATTTAGCAGACTCAGCAACAGGTAGTAATACCATGTCTGATTCATTAATGCCTTTCCAACCAGCAATTGAAGAACCGTCAAACATTTTGCCGTCTTCAAAGAAATCTTCATCTACTTGGTGATGAGGAATAGAAACATGTTGCTCTTTACCTTTGGTATCAGTAAAGCGTAAATCAACGAACTTAACGTCATTTTCTTTAATAAAATCTAAAACCGATTGTGACATGTGTCCTCCAACTGTTGGGTTTTATTTTGCTGCATAATTGCTTTTGCTTTTATAGTAAGCGGCTTTTATGCCATTTTTATAGTGCATTGTTTTTTAAGGTTAAAAAATAAGTTATACATCCAGCTGTTATATGTTTTGCACCATATTGGATCGGCTTGTGATCATTTTGGTGCGTCAGTGTGGTCACTTCTCTTTGGCGCTAAATTGTATAGATTATAAACACCAACATAAAGCTAACTTACTCACCAAATACTGCCAAATTATGACAATAATAGCTAGGAATGAGCAAAATAGTGGCAAATTGAAAAATTAAATTAATTAAAATGTCATATATAAAACAGATACTTATTGCAAGTATAAAGAAAGTTTTGAAATATATATTGGATAAACTTTCATCCATGTCATTAATAAGGGATAATATGCGCCCTTTTAAATCCTATGCTGGGACATCTCGTGAAAACGCAGATGAGTGCGTAGATCTTGCAGGATCAATGAGAATTTAATTTCTCTGAGTAAAAATATGAGCATCGAAAAGTTAAGAAATATAGCGATTATCGCGCACGTTGACCACGGTAAAACAACATTGGTTGACAAACTACTTGAGCAATCAGGTACATTAGAAACACGCGGCGGTAACGAAGAACGCGTGATGGACTCAAACGACATTGAGAAAGAACGTGGTATTACCATTTTGGCTAAAAACACAGCCATTTCATGGAATGACTACCATATCAATATCGTAGACACCCCTGGACACGCCGACTTTGGCGGTGAAGTTGAACGCGTACTTTCGATGGCTGACTCAGTATTACTACTTGTTGATGCTCAAGAAGGTCCAATGCCACAAACGCGTTTCGTTACGCAAAAAGCATTCGCGCAAGGCTTAAAGCCAATCGTTGTTATCAATAAAATTGATAAACCAGGTGCACGTCCTGATTGGGTTATGGATCAAATCTTTGATTTATTCGATAACCTAGGCGCAACTGACGAACAGTTAGACTTTAAAGTAATCTATGCATCAGCAATTAACGGCTGGGCAACATTAGATTTAGACGAGCCATCAGACAACATGGAACCTATGTTCAAGATGATCGTTGACGAAGTATCACCACCGGATGCAGATCCTGAAGGTGACTTCCAAATGCAGATTTCGCAACTTGATTACAACTCATATGTTGGTGTAGTCGGTATCGGTCGTATCAAACGTGGTTCTGTTGCTCCTAACCAACAAGTTACTATTATCAGTGCCGATGGTACTAAACGTAATGGTAAAATTGGCGCAGTACAAAGCTACCTAGGCCTTGAGCGTATCGAAACTGATAAAGCTTACGCTGGTAACATCGTAACAGTAACAGGTATTGGTGAGCTTAAGATTTCTGATACAGTTTGTTTCCCTGGCAACGTTGAAGCATTACCACCACTAAGTGTTGATGAGCCAACTGTAACAATGACATTCTCTGTAAATAACTCACCTTTCTGTGGTAAAGAAGGTAAGTTTGTAACGTCACGTAATATCCGTGAGCGTTTAGACAAAGAATTAGTACACAACGTAGCACTTCGCGTTGAAGAGACTGCTAGCCCAGATAGCTTCCGTGTATCTGGTCGTGGTGAATTACACTTAGGTATCTTAATCGAAAACATGCGTCGTGAAGGTTACGAGCTAGCTGTTTCTCGTCCAGAAGTAATCTTACGTACTGTTGATGGCGTTCTAGAAGAACCGTTTGAAACAGTAACAATTGACTGTCAAGATGAGCACCAAGGTTCTGTAATGGAGCAAATTGGTCTTCGTAAAGGCGAACTAACAAATATGACGCCAGATGGCAAAGGTCGTATGCGTTTAGACTTTATGATCCCAAGTCGTGGTTTAATCGGTTTCCAAACTGATTTCATGACGCTTACATCAGGTTCTGGTCTTATGTACCATACTTTCGACCATTACGGTCCGCACAAAGGTGGCGAGATCGGTGTTCGTAAGAACGGTGTAATGATTGCAAATGCAACAGGTAAAGCACTTACTAACGCATTATTCAACTTACAAGAACGTGGTCGCTTATTCATCGGTCACGGTGTTGAAGTATACGAAGGTATGGTTATCGGTATTCATAACCGTGATAATGACCTTACAGTTAACGCCCTTAAAGGCAAGCAGTTAACTAACGTACGTGCATCTGGTACTGATGAAGCGCAAACGCTTTCTCCGCACCTAAACTACTCACTTGAGCAAGCGCTTGAGTTCATCGATGATGACGAGCTAGTTGAAGTAACACCACTAAACATTCGTATCCGTAAGCGTCATCTTACAGAAAACGAACGTAAACGTGCTGGTCGTGCGCCTAAAGGATAATCACCTTATAAATTAAGCTGATTTTAAAAGCCGCTGTATTGCAAAATACAGCGGCTTTTTTGTGGTTATTAGTTAGCGAGAGTAAAGTTAGCGAGAGTAAAGTTAGCGAGAGTAAAGTTAGCGAGAGTAAAGTTTGTGAGGGGAAGAGCTGTAAGCTATAAGCGGTCAGATTAGAACAGCGTAGTTGGCTAGATTGGTGTTTGTATAGCTATTAGGTAAAAACCGCTAGATTTTATAAACCATGCAACATAACCTCTTTCCTCTAAAAGTGCAGCGCCTCTTATCCTCTTTGTGAATAACTGACTTAAAGATTTTTTTGCACAAGGAGAAGAAAATGAGCAGTAAAAGAGGAAGGGCTTTTAAAGTAGCTGATAATGCAAAGCCCCTGTTTTTGTTAGCGGGGTATTTTTTCGTTGGGTTTCGCTGCGCTCAACCCAACCTTGCTTAACTTGCTAACTTTACTCTAGTTGACTCGCCAACTCCTATCACTTTTTCGGTAATAACGTAACCTTTCCAAATACGCTGGCGTCGATATAGCCTAGGTTGCGGCTGCCATTTACGGGTTGTACTTCATGCGAACCCATAAAGTGCTCACGAATTTTACTGCCGTCGTTATCGCAGTAGGCGAGCATAAAGCCGATTACTTGCTTTGCCGTTAACTTAAGCGGGGTGTTTGGCACACCTTCTTGGAAATCATTCGGGTAGAGCTTAATGGCTACTTCCCATGTGATGTTATATGGGGCGGTACTGTTTCGTTGCCAGTGGCTGATTAAATGATCTGTGTATAAATGGGGTTTTTTATCAGCTCCGAAATCGGCAGCTTGGTTATCAAGACCAATGTGATAGGCAAACGCAGTATGATTGAACTGATGGTTACCGCCAGCTGCGTCGCTATCAATAAACACTTCTAAGGCATCATCGTCCCAGTACTTATCGGTAGGATCTGGATGGGTATCAATTAGTACATCATCCACAATATCGGCTTGTAAATACAGGTAGTTTTCATCCCAAAGTAACTTGTAGCGGCCTTTAAAGTCTTTATCTGAGTCAGGCAAGGTGCCATCCATAAGAAAAGGCATAGGCTGCCATTTTGCTTGGTCCCATGCGCTTTCAGATACACCGTCAATAGTAATTGGTGTTGCTGTATGCTCTACATCGATAGCCATAGCGGCGTTGCTCATTAATAGGCCTAAGGTAAGCGCGGCTGTTTTCATCTAATTCTCAAAATTTCTTATTTTGTTTGTGGTTCAATAGTGACTGAAACAAAAATTGAAAACAACAGACAGAATGTTCAGGTATAAAATTAGTGATAGTAATGGATCGTAAGTGAATACAGTTTTTTACATTTTCTCGCTCAGTTAACAGGTAAAGTAATGGCACTACTAGAATTAATATAAAAGGAATAATTGTGGCTAACGTATTGTTGTTGATTGTGGCTATGTTGTTATCTGGCTGTACTTCTTCGCAAGTAATGAGCTCGGGTTGTGACTTTGTTGTTGGTAGTGCACAAAGTCAGCAACGGCAAGTGCAGAACCACTCGCTTGATAGTTCAGATACACATCAAACAGCGAATATCATTAATGGTTTGTTTAGTATGTTACTTGGGCCAATAAATCGCTCCCTCGGTGATGATGAATGCAAGACTGAAGAGCAATCGTATCAGTATCCAAGTGTCGTTTTATAGTGCGACACTTTGCCCTTCATTTAAAATATACAGCGGGATTTGTGACTTCATTTCATCATACATATGCAATAAGCGCAGCAATGCAGAATGGCTGCTGTGATCGCCCATCTTCCAACTTGAGTTGCCATAGCCCCAAGGTATCATAACTTTACAGTTAAGCTCCTGTGCGGCTGTTAAGGCATCCTCAGGAGTAGTATGTACATAACGATACCAGTTACCGTTTTCTTCATGGTAGTACGAGGCGATTGGCATTAAGCACACATCGATAGCGCCATATTTTTTCTGTATATCGTTAAAGTGTTTTGAATAGCCTGTGTCGCCTGCAAAAAATAAAGTGCTGCCATTTTGCTCAAGTAACCAGCCATTCCATAAATCTTTATCGTTATCTTCGTAAATAAAGGGCACTAACACACGACTGCTAAAATGATGCGCAGGTAGCGCATGAATGGTTAAATCATCAATTTTAGTTTTTGCATACCACGCCATTTCGCTAATATTAAAACCACCGGTAGGAAAGTTATCTGCCATACCAAGTGGTGTTAAGTAGCGAGGTTTATTACCTATGCTTTCAATGTCTGCTTTATTGAAGTGATCGTAATGGATATGAGAATAAATTACTGCGTCTAGATTGTTAAGTTCGCTTTCGCTAAGCCAATCGCCAGGTTTACGATAAAACCCAGATGCCAGCCGAAAAGCTAAATCAACAGGGGAGTCAAATTGCTCTTTTACTGGGTCAAATACAACTTGCTGGCCGTTAGGAGTGTTGATCATAAACCCGGCGTGACCGAGCCAGCGTACTGTGTAGCCGGTATTTAGTTGTGGTGCTAGTTGCGCGCCTTGATAGAGGCAGTTTTCACCCGGAGTTTCACATACCAAGTTAGCATTACTTGGGTAACAATCGCTTTCGCAGCTAATCGGATAGTTTTTTTTCCCTGGATAGAGGTTGTGGTAGCGCCCAGCCTGCTCACCCTCTTGATGAAGTGGCACAACAGTATCAGCGCCTGCAATTCTTTGCACATTATTGGCAGTGCTACACGCAGCTAATAAACTTGATGCGATAATTAAACTAGCTGCACGTATTTTCATTGTTTAATGTTTTTATAATTTTAATTAGGTAAAAGTGTAGCAAAAATAGCAGATGAAATAACACTTAAAAAGTAACAAGATATAACAACAAAAAAGCCTACATAAATGTAGGCTTTGATTACTCTGCGACTAGCAAACTAGCGCTCTTGATAAGTGACAGGCAAACTCACAGGCTGATTTAGCCTGCTTTACTCATTTGCTCAATAAATTTATTTGAATCAGCAATCGACTTGTTCATGTCATCCATTAACACTTTTATATCGCGCTTAAGATTAGTGAATTCACCTTGAATGGCTGATACAGCTTGTGCATTAAGGTTATGCTTCAAGTATAAAACATTGTCATGCAGTGATGACAGTACCGGCTCCATCTTGCTTTCAGCATTACGCATAGAGCGTAACAGTTTATCAAAGTCACGTTTGGTTGCGGTGAGCTTTTTATTACTTTCACGTTTAAGTGAAGCGTTAGAATATTGTTCTAATTCATCGCTCCATTCTTCAAACAATGCTTCAGCTACATCTTCAACTTTGTTGATGTTATTTGTAACGTCATTAGCAGCCGCAAGGCTAGATTCGTAGTCATCATTGAGTTGGTCATAGGCTGCTTGTACATCTCCACCATCAAAGTTAATCAATGTTGTTAAACGTTCAAGTGCAGATTGGAATTCCTCTTGAGACTCTTCTTGAGACTCTTTAGTTGCTTCTACGCGGTCCACTAAAATGTCACGCTTATGCACACCAACTGATTCCATAGCCGAGTAATATGCAGATTGGCAGCCAGATAAAGCCAATGATAAGGCCAATATTGGTGCGCTGAGTAAAGTCAGTTTTTTCATCGAGATCCCTTTTTAAATCCGTTAGTGCTGTAAATTATGTGGTGGATTGCTATGATAATCAAAACTATTTTAGCAGAAAGTTAACTTTATGAATGAAAAGGTCGCACATTATAAACAGCAGTTGAGGGTACTTATACGTCAGCAGCCAACGTGGTGGATGCAGTATATTAATCGCTGCATTGACGACCAAATTACTGTAAATGCTGGTTATTTAGCCTATGTAACCTTACTTTCATTGGTTCCTTTAATTGCAGTTGGCGTGGCTATTTTCTCGGCTTTTCCTGGCTTTGAAGATACCCGTATTGCTATTGAAAACTTTTTATTTACTAACTTTGTGCCTACCTCATCAGATGTAATTAAAGAGCATATAACGTCTTTTGCAGGTAATGCGAATCAAATGACTGCTGTAGGTATTGGTTTTCTTGCAGCGATAGCATTGCTACTGATCCGTAATGTTGATGCGACGCTGAATCGAATTTGGCGGATTAAAACCAAGCGACCAATGATGATTTCTTTCGCGGTATATTGGATGGTGTTGAGTTTAGGGCCATTGTTATTAGGCGCAAGTATTGGGGTTACTTCATATATTGTGTCGTTAGTATCATTTGCCGATCAGGGGATTCCGGGCTTTAGTGGCTTTTTATTAAAATTACTGCCTTATTTAATTTCTATGGCTGGCTTTATTATGCTCTATACTTTAGTGCCTAATACTCGCGTATCTTTTAAAGCTGCAGTACCAGGTGCTTTATTTGCAGCCTTGTTGTTTGAATTAACTAAAAAAGGTTTTGCGCTTTATATCAGTCACTTTCCTTCATACGAAGTGATTTATGGTGCGGTGGCAACTATTCCAATTTTATTTGTGTGGGTGTATTTGTCGTGGGTGGTTGTGTTACTCGGTGCAGAGTTTACAGTATGTATTGGCCCTAAAAATATCGAAAGTACATCTGATATTATCCTTGATGAGGGCGATGCTAATAAGTAATTCACTGCATCGCTGATAGGAGAGTCGGCATTATGCAGTTATATCCAAATATTACCCCATACCATGATTTTCATCTGAGTGTGGGAAGTGGGCACCAAATTCATGTACAAGAGTACGGTGATCCAGCTGGCCTGCCGGTGGTAATTTGCCATGGCGGGCCCGGCGTGGGTTTGCATGCTGATAATTGCCGTTTCTTTGATCCTACCCGTTATCGTATTATTTTATATAGCCAACGCGGCTGCGGGCAATCAACTCCTCATTTAACAAGCGCTAATACAACCTCAGAACTGGTCGCTGACCTTGATTATTTACGCACTTACTTAGGACTAGAAAAGTGGGTGTTAAGCGGTGGTTCGTGGGGAGCAACTCTGTGTTTGCTGTATGCCATTGAACACACTCAACATGTACATGGGTTAATTTTACGAGGCACGTTTTTAGCTACTTCAGCCGATTTTCATTGGCTATATAGTCGTCATGGTGCTGCTGCACATTTTTATCCTGAATTATATGCGCGTTTTTCTCAGGATTTACCTGATGTTGCCAGCATTTTTGCGTTTTATCGGCGGCAATTAAATGATGATAATCAAATTAATGCAAATCACTTTGCTAAATTATGGTGCCAATGGGAAAACGTATTAAGCCATGGTAAACAGCAACATCAATGGGGGTTAAGTTCACCACAGTTGGGGCTTAATATGGCGCGTTTAATGGTCCATTACTTTACTGCTCAGTGTTTTATTACTGATAACTTCATTGGTGAACACTATAAAAAAATTAGTAAAATTCCTACTTGGTTTATTCATGGCAGGCATGATTTAGTGTGTCGTTTTAATGCCGTACAGCATTTAGCTGAGCAACTCAACGCACAGTTACTTATTTT
Source organism: Pseudoalteromonas sp. SR41-4 (assembly GCF_014163985.1). Lineage (NCBI taxonomy): Bacteria > Pseudomonadati > Pseudomonadota > Gammaproteobacteria > Alteromonadales > Pseudoalteromonadaceae > Pseudoalteromonas > Pseudoalteromonas sp. SR41-4. Next base: position 184,915 of record NZ_JACJEI010000007.1, read on the forward strand.
AGATGGTGTTGGGCATGGTGTTGATAGTAATGTATATTTAGCAGCAGTGCGGCGTGCAGCCGATCTTATGTGTATCAAATTATCGAGGAATAGATGCAAGGATTAATTCAGCGCGTAAAACACGCAAAAGTTGAAGTGGATGGCCTGGTGATTGGGCAAATTGAGCAGGGACTTTTATTGTTGCTTGGAGTTGAAAAGCATGATGATCAACAAAGCACTGATAAGCTGCTACATAAAGTTAGCAATTACCGCGTATTTAGCGATGAAAACGACAAAATGAATTTAAGCCTGCAAGATATTCAAGGTGAGTTATTGGTGGTATCGCAATTTACTCTGGCGGCAGATACTAAAAAAGGCATGCGGCCAAGTTTTTCATCAGCAGCCACACCTGCACAGGCTAATGAGCTATACGAATACTTTGTTAGCCAAGCTAGAGTTATGGGGTTAAGCGTAGCAACAGGGCAATTTGCTGCGGATATGCAAGTCAGTTTATGTAATGATGGGCCGGTGACATTTAATTTAACAGTGTAGTTAAGGCTAGCAGTTATTTTCTGATCACCACGATGTTGTTGGCATAACTTGGAATTTTTTCGATGCTAGGTATTTTACCAAAAGTGGTGATCAGCAAATGTTCTAACTGCTTTAATTGTGATTCATGACCAGATAAAAAATTAATAAATAAATAGCCATTTTTAGTTAAAGCACAGCGCAGTTTTTCATAAAAGCGGTGTTTGTATAAAAATAACGGCGCATCTAATTGGCTAAATAGATCAAGAATGATCCAATCGTATTGTGGGCCATGCTCTAATACAGCTTCAGCATCAAAACAGCGTAAATTCGATGCATGCTCACCACCAAAAAAACGCTTATAGCAATGAATGATATTCGGATTTTTCTCTACAGAAAGTAGCTGACTATCAGGGTAGGTGTGTTGTAAGTAATTGCGGATAGCGCCGCCACCTAAGCCCAGTTCAAGTACGGCGTTTGGTGCCGGGAGTGGTTGCCATAATTGCGCTAAATATTGTAAATGCGGAAACAGCAAATGGCTTGGGCTGCTTTTCTCGACCACTGACTGTAGTGTTTCGTTGATCAATAACCAACGTAACTGCTTATGTTGGCGTACCTGAATGCAATCGGCGCCATATTTGTGCCAATAGAGTAGTTGCCCGATACGGTGACAATCTTCGATAAAGCTGTGTTTTACTGCCCCGTTGTCTTCAAAAAAATGTTCCATAGTTACATCAGCATAGACGAGTCAATCTAAAGTGCCAATATGTCTATCAAGTTTTACAGGTAAAGCAGTTATTTTGCGTTGCTCACCAAAGTCGTATTCCAAGTTTTTACCAGATGGAGTATGGTAGTTTGCAAATAATAACTGACCGCATTTTTAGTTAGATAAACGCATCTTGAATTAGCAAGCGTTTGCGGCCTTGGTAGCAACAGGAGTGATTATGTTTCAGGTGACAACACCACAAAGTAGCGAAGATTGGCAAGCGTATTATCAATTACGTTGGCAAGTATTGCGCGCGCCTTGGAATGAACCGCGTGGTTCTGAGCAGGATGATTTAGAGCAAGATGCTGAGCATCGCTTTATTAAAAATAAAGAGGGGGCAGTGTTAGGTGTTGCACGACTGCATTTTAATAATCAACAACAAGCGCAAGTCCGTTATATGGCCGTTGCACAAGGTAACCGTAATCAACACATTGGTAGCCGTTTATTGCATGAGCTCGAGAAAATAGCCTGGACTCAAGACGCCGATGAGTTAGTTTTATTCGCTCGTGAACGAGCATTAGAATTTTACAAACGTCATGGTTATGAATTAAAAGAAAAGGCTCACTTAGCTTACGATGATGTACAACACTGGAAAATGGTGAAACAAAAACCGTCTGAGCCAGGCTGGTTCCGCCATCCCAATTGGACCCAAGTTCTGCAAAATACCTGGCGAGAATCTATTCCGATCAGCGATGCTATGGGCATTAAAGTTGAAAGTTACACTGATTGGCAATTTACCACCAGTGCAGATTTAAATGCGAACTTAAACTTGCATAACACTATGTTTGCTGGCTCTATTTATAGTTTAGCGACGTTAACCGGCTGGGGCGCGACTTATTTAGCACTCAAAGAAGCCGGGCTTGAAGGTAATATTGTGTTAGCTGATGCTAATATTAAATATTTAAAACCGCTTAATAACGACCCACGTGGCAGCGTTGATTTAAGCGGCTGTAAGGGTAAATTAGCCGAGTTAGAGTCAGAAGGTAAAGCGAGCTATGTAGTGCCAGTGGAAATCTACGATGGTGAGTTACTGGTTGCTGAGTTTGAAGGTACATTTAGAATTATTAAGTAGTTAGAATTCAGAGCAAACAAAAGATAAGGCCAAGCAATTGCTTGGCCTTTTTTTATAGTAAATCAGTTAATAATATACCCACGCCAATACGTTCTATGTCAGCGTTATAATCAATTAAACTTTCACCGTAGCCGTTGAAGTATTGGGCGTAACCGCGAACTCGGCCCCATAATGGGAATGACCAATCAAGCTGAATTGCACCGCGGTTATCTGAATTTAAATTATTGCGGGTCATAAAACTAAATTCATGATCATTAAGTCGATATGCACCGCTAAATTCAAAGTAACCCATGTATTTGTAAATATCAGGGTTATCATCACCTCTTGGATCTAATGGCGTTTCCTTCTCGCTTTCTGAAATACGGTACCAAGGTTTAAAGCTAAACACATAGCCATCGTTTTCCCACAAAAAGTTTGCATAAATACGGTTCCATGAGCGCGACTGAGGCTGACTATTACCGTTAGATTGATGCGAAATACCAAGGACTACTGCCATTTCGTCGCCCCATGGAACGTGCTTCTTATCTAAATAATTAACCCAAAAAATTTCTGGCTCATAGTTGGTCTCACGAAATGGTGAGGAGCTTTCTTTGTTATAAAGCTGCCAATATGACTGTAATGTAAAGGCAAAAAATATAGCCTGGTCTTCATCAGAAAAATCATCGAAAATAGGTACCTTAATTGAAAGCTGATATTTTGCTTCTAAGTTATCGAGTGGTTCATCTTGTTTTTCACCGGTTAGTTCGTCATACGCTTCAAACGAGCTATTGTTTGGGTGGGATACATAAGAAACAGGTAAAATGTAGTTACGTTTGTGTGGGGTAATAACATTACGGTTTTCTTTACTTACTTCTTCGCGTGCTTGGCGCTTATCGAGTGCGGTAAGTTGTTTGCTTTCATCAAGTGATGAGCATTTTTCACGCAGTTGTGCTAGCGTCATCTCGCCAGCCCCGCCAATTGCCTCATTTAAAATACATTGCTTTACTAGCTCGACATCATCATCTTGCTCGTTGGTTTTTGCTGTTGATTCTGATTGTGCGAATACAGTGCTTGATAATAGTGCAGTAAATAGGATCCCATAGTGCCAAGTCATTATTATTCCTTTGATAAAATCAAATAGAGAGTAGCTATTGTGTTTTTCGTAAATGAGAATAGGCTAATTTCAGTATCATAAAACGACTAAGATACCTATCCCATACATTTATCCAGCATTTACTGTAACTGAATATCAGTGAATTGTTACTGAACTTACGTGATTGTGGCGCTTTTCGATCATAAATACAAAGAAAAAGCGGCCGAAGCCGCTTGTTCGATGCACTTTTTCCAATTGGATAATCGTGCTCTCACGCAATGAGAAGGGGTGAGCTTGATATAAAAATTAAAGCTCAAATACGTTAGTAAAGAATTTATATAGTTCGGTGCCTTGGTTTACGCTTGCTGAAGCAAAATGCAAAATCGCGATGGCGTCACAATCAAGTGTTAGGGTTTGTAATGGTTGCTCTGCGAGGTAGCGCTCCATTCGCAATACTCTAGCAATCGGCTCGCCAGCTTTGATATGGCCGCCAAGTGGCGCTATATACTCAACCATGCCGCCCATAGGTGCATAGTAAGCAAGGTAATCATTTAAATCACAGCCGTAGCGCTTCATTACTTTTGGCTGATAGGGGGCATCAACGAATACCTGCTTATGATTTAGGTAACTTAAAATACTATTAGCATCATCAAGGGCCGCAGTTAAATCGATTTTTTCTTGGCTGCCGAGTTCGACCGTAAAAGCTTCAACTTGAACATTAAATTCACGCCCTTGTTGAGCTAATGCCTCGGTTAATTGCCACCATGGGCAAAAACTTGCTTCATCCATTGCTCCTGCAAAATCATTAGGGATGATTAATACATGAGGAATATTAAAGTAGTTGGCACTGGCCTTGGCATAATCTGGGCAATATAAATGCTGACTCGAAATGGGGCCTGTGTGTAAGTCGAGCACGATATCAGCTTGGTGTGCCAACTTTTGCAAGTTAAGTGCAATGCGTTTGCCTGTAGTTAGGCGATAAGCTGGACCGCTTAGTTGTTGGTCTACTTCATCAATCAGTGCGGCTTTAAACTCACTTTTTAAGGTTTGCTCATCGGCATCACTATATTGCTCAGCAAATTGGCTCGCGAGCTTACTATTGCAGTGATACATGCGGTTCCAGTTGGTGCCGGTGATTGGATCAAAACGACCAAGGGTGAATTCGCCCGATTTTTGATTGCAACCAATTGGGTTCGCGTAAGGCACCAGGGTGATATCGCCTTTGAGTTCAAGATGCTTAAGCTGCTCAAGTAATTGGTAAATAACCGCATTGCCTTGTACTTCTGCACCGTGCATATTAGCTTGCACATACACACTTGGCCCAGTGCCATCGCCTTTTAAACGATAGACAGGAATTGTGAGCGGTAGGCCGTTGGCAACTTCACCAACTACTATGTTTTCTTGGCTTATAGCTTTAGTCGTACTCATCTCAATTACCTTAAGTAGTAGCTGGCATCTTCAGCTGTGCGAATACAGTTAAGCTCGCCATTTTGTAATGTGTATTCAGCGGCTAGCTCATGACATAAAAAATACGGCATACTTTCGGTAAAGCCGTACGCGCCACATTGGCTAAACACCAGCCAGTCTTGCTCATTTAAATCACTAGGTAATTGGTGTTCACCTAAGCAATCAAGTGCTGTACATAATGGCCCATATAAGCTCATAGTTTGGTATGCAGCAGTTGAGTCTCGTAATAATCGTGCCGGGAAATCTTGGCTGGTGACTGCAGGGCGCAATAAATGATTAATACCGCCGCTTAAGATCACTTGTTGTTGGGCATAGTTAAGTTTTCGCTCAACGACAGGTGTTGCGTAATGACCGCATTCGCCCACAGCATAACGGCCAAGCTCCATCCAGAGTTCTTGTACGCCTGCGGCATTCTTAATGTCAGCTAATGCATCAATGAGCGCATCCCAACTTAAGGTTGGTGCATCAAGAGTGTAAGGAATACCTAAACCACCGCCTAAGTCGAGTACTTTTAAGTGAATACCTAAGTCGTTGGCAAGCTTTGTTAGCGGTGCAATCATTTGTGACCAAAGTTCAGCTAGCTTGTCGCTGCTGAGCATGTTGCCCCATTGAAAAATATGCAGGCCATCAAAGCTAAGCGCTGGGTAGTCGCTAGTATTTAGCGCTTGCCATTCATCGCAACCTAAACCAAATGGAGTAAGGCTATCGCCACCAAGTGGGTTTTTTTCCCCTTCAGGCCAGCGTAATTGCACTCGCAGTAATACCTGTAACTGACAGTTTTGTAAGCTTGCTTGCTCGTTAAGCCAGCGTACTTGATTAAGGCTTTCGGCAACAAAGGTACGTACGCCGCGCGCAATAAAGTGTTTAATTTGTTTTGGGCTTTTGGCAGGCCCTGTATTGAGCACGCGCTCGCTGTTAATACCTTGTGCCAGAACTTGCTCAAGTTCGCCTTTACTTGCTACATCAAAGTTAAAACCCACGTTATCTAAGCTTTGAATGACTTTAGATAATGGATTAGCTTTTACGGCATACCACAGTTTTACCTCAGTTTGCGCCACTAATCGCGTTAAGTGTGCGTTTAATGTATCAAGGTCGTAAATAAAAAATGGTGTATCAAGCGTAGTTGATAGCTCATCAATGGCGGTTTTAACTGGCGTGCTCAAAAAGCTCATTAACGTAAAACCTCTTCAAGCAGCAATGATGCATCACTTTGTTCATCACGGTATTTTACAATTAATGCACACGACATACTTAATCCTTGCTCGCGGGCCCAAGTATTAGAAGCTGGACGAGAGCCTGGAATAACAATCGCGTATTCAGGAATAGGCTCGCCTTTAGCCAGCTGGCGCTCATTAACACAGTCATAAACTGGAATAGTTGCTGATAAGCGTACACCTGGTGCGAGCACCGCGCCTTTTTTCACTACTACGCCTTCAACAATCACGCAACCTGCACCGATGAATGCATCGTCTTCTACCACCACCGGGCTTGCACCAATAGGTTCAAGTACACCGCCTAGTTGTACTGCAGCGCTTAAATGTACATTTTTACCTACTTGCGCACACGACCCCACTAACGCGTGGCTATCAACCATAGTGCCTTCATCGATAAACGCACCAATGTTTACATATGCTGGTGGCATAATAATCGTGCCCTTAGCAACGTGTGCGCCACGGCGAACGCTTGAGCCACCAGGTACCATACGCACTCCTGCATCGGCTGCAAAACCTTGTGGTGCTAAATTGTGTTTATCAACAAAGCCACCTGGAAATTCGGTATTAGTGCCATTTTTAAACGCTTCTAAAATACCTTGTTTTACTGCAACGTTAGCATGCCATTGGCCGTTGTCGTCTTGTGTTGCTGCGCGCACTGCGCCCGATTCTAAATTATTTAGTAGTTCTAACCAGCTCATTATAAAAACCTGTATTTAATGCCAAGATAAAATGGTGTTGTTTGCGTTGTTAATACAATCAGTTTGCGTTAACTCAAGATGCGTCAAAGGTGGACGTAAGTACGGGCTGTTAATTCGCCCTTGTAAATGCATCAATACTTTGACGGGGATAGGGTTTGCGACAGCAAACAAGCTTTGAATGGCTTGTGACCAGTCGGCAAATAAATTGGGGTGTTGACCGCTGAGACTTCGTTTTACAAACTCATGGGTTTGCACAGGCCATGCATTAGCAGCCACAGAGACTAAACCTTTTGCGCCAGCCTGGGCAAAGTAAGGCATCAGTGCATCGTCACCGCTAAAAATAGCTAAATTAGGTGCGACTTTTCTAAAACCTTCAAATTTAGCAATGTCGCCACTGGCTTCTTTGAGTGCCCACAAGTTTTTATGGTCTTTTAAGTTGCTAATTACGGCCGATGGAATATCAACAGCACTGCGCCCTGGTACGTTATAAAGCATGCAAGGATGTTTACTGGTATTAAGTAAGCTTTCAAACCAATGTGTTTGGCCTACTACGCCGGGCTTAGCGTATAAGGGAGTGCCCAGTAAATAGCTATGAATGGGTAACTGATTACAGTATTCAACCCAGGCAATTTGTTGCTTTAGGTTTATACCGCCTACTGCAACCATCAGTGGTACTGTTGGCGTTAATTGGCACACGTGTTCAACAATCGCTTGTTGCTCTTTGAGTGTTAGTGCGAGGCCTTCGCCAGTGCTACCAAGTAATAAAATACCATTGTTAGCCACTTGCTGCTGTGCAACTAACTGATCAAGAGTGGCATAGTCGACTTCACCAGCGTCAGTAAATGGCGTGACGAGTGCCGTCCACAAAGGGTAGTCATTTAAATTGAAGTTATTGATCATCTCTCACGAACTTATAAGTGATTCGAGGAGTTAATAAGCTTTTATGATTGGAGCCACATTAACGTCGTTCGAACTAATAATTCGAAGAGCGAATGGGCTTAATATAATAGGGCGCTATGGCCTTATTACGCTAAGACCAGAAGCTCTCCACCAAATATTTTAACAGCCAAGCTGTTATTGGTGACAGTCGCTGGGATTCAACCCAGTCGCCCGAAGTAAAACTTCACAAAAAGTGTTACTTCTCGGCGTTAATTCCCCTCACGTATGATCACTGGAGTGTGTGCTCCTCACATACGTTACCTGAATAACGCACCTCTTCTAGCCCATGGTGTAAGTTTTATCGTTTAAAACTCACACCTTTAATAGGGGTAATACGGAAGATTAAAGCATTTTAGCCGTCTAGGTGTCAAGGCTGGATATTTTTAAGTTTATTTTTAGCTGCAATGTGCTCCTGACATTTTTTTACAACGTAAATAGCGTTACAGTAAGCGTAATAACAAGCAGTGGTAGTGAGTAATGGAAAAATTTCAAGATATATATCAACGAGCGGCACAGCGAAAAGGTAGCGAAGTAATGTTACAGCACTTACTTGTTGCCCCTCAAAATGCAAAGCAATTAACTGCTTTACCTGATGATGCATGGCTTGAAGAGTTTACCCGCAAAATTTTTCAAAGTGGTTTTTATTGGTCAGTGATCAACAATAAATGGCCAGGTTTTCGGGAAGTATTTTGGGATTTTAGTGTGGCTAAATTATTAATGATGCCGCCAGATATGCTTGAGCAAAAAGCCACCGATGAGCGAATCGTTCGTAACTTTAAAAAAGTGCAAACGATCCCAGAAAATGCGTATATGATCCATGAAGTGGCAAGTGAACATGGCAGTTTTAGTCAGTTTATTGCAGATTGGCCGAGCGACGATATTATTGGTTTGTGGGGGTATTTAAAAAAGCATGGTGCGCGTTTAGGTGGTAACACCGGCCCTTATGCATTGCGAACCTTAGGGAAAGACACTTTTTTATTCTCGCGTGATGTAGAAAGTTATCTCCGTGCTCATAAGATAATTGATGGCGGTTTACAAACTAAAAAGTCACTTACCAGCGCTCAACATTTTTTTAATGAATTGCAGCAACAAAGCGGATTAAGCCTTCAAGAGCTCAGTTTGTTAGTTGCATACAGCGTGGGCGATAATCGCGTTGGCATACAAACAACCCAAGCCTAAGGAATACTATGAAATTAGTTGCTCGTTACACCCAGATTGCTGATGATTTTGCTGTGGCTGATCAGCCAAGTGCTGTTATTGCTCCAAACTTACTGCTGTGGAACGATACGTTAGCTAGGCAGTTTAATATTGAGGTTGCCACATCAGAACGTGCGGTAATTTTTTCTGGTAATCTTAATAACAGCGATGTTGCTGCTGTGGCATTAGGTTACTCAGGGCATCAATTTGGACATTTTTCACCGCGTTTAGGTGATGGGCGAGCACATTTATTAGGGGCTGTCACTGATCAGCAGCAACAGCTTTGGGACATTCAACTCAAAGGTTCTGGTGCTACGCCATTTTCACGAGGAGGTGATGGCCGTTGCGCAATCGGTCCTGCGGTACGTGAATATATAATGAGTGAGGCAATGCACGGGCTTGGCATACCGACGACACGTTGTTTGGCAGTTGTTGCCAGTGGTGAAACAGTTTACCGTCAACCACCACAACAAGGAGCCATTGTTACCCGCGTTGCTAGTAGTCATATACGTGTCGGTTCGTTTCAGTATTTAGCTGCGCAAGGTGATGTTACTGGTTTAAAAACTTTAGCTGATTTAGCTATTGAGCGTCATTATCCTGAGATAAAGTCTACGGGCTCTGCGCGTTATTTGGCATTTTTAACTGCGGTGATTGAAAAGCAAGTTAGCCTGATTGTTAGCTGGATGCGCGTTGGTTTTATTCATGGAGTAATGAATACTGATAATACGCTCGTCAGTGGTGAGACCATCGATTATGGCCCTTGTGCAATGATGAATCAGTTTGATTTTGATACTGTATTTAGTTCTATTGATCGCCAAGGCCGCTATGCTTTTGGCAATCAACCTAATATTGCTAATTGGAATTGTGCACGTTTAGCTGAAAGTTTAATTCCTTTAATTAGCGATGACGAAGAGCAGGCTGTTGAGCTACTAAGCCCATTAATAAATGGTTTTGCTGAGCAGTTTCATCAAGCTTTTACACAGATGTGGGCGAAAAAGTTGGGCTTTGATGGTCATCAAGATGGTGATGCTGAATTAGTATCCGAGTTATTAACTTTACTGAAAACTCATCAGCTTGATTACACCAATACTTTTGACTCCTTAACAGAATCACTGCAAGGTCAGACTGCTATTCCGAGTGACTTGGCTGGTTGGTCTATTAAGTGGTTAGCCAGAACAAATACGCAAAGCTATCAGCTGATGCGCCAAGCCAACCCACGCTTGATCCCGCGTAATCATATCGTTGAAAGCATAATACAGCAGTATGAAAGTACTGGTGAAAGCAGCATGTTAGATGAATATTTAACGGCCTTGAGGTCGCCTTACCAATTGTTGGCAAGCCCTGCATTTTGGTACTCACCGCCTGTCGATATGGACACTAATTACCAAACATTTTGTGGTACATAATAACAGCATCAATTATTGTTATTTGTCGCTGTTCGTAAATTGAACGGATACGAACGAATTGATGCTACTTATTCATCCAGATCTTTAGTTAAAAGCTGTTATTTATTAATAATTATAAGAAATAAATATGCTTAGCTACTTGTTGATTTAAAATTAACCAATATAATGCACCCATTAACTTCAGCATTTAAATTTTTAAAGCCAAATATATTGGAAACGTTGTTTCTGAAATAGTAGTGATAGCAATTACAATGCTGACAATCGATGTATGTGTAAGTTAGGTAAAGTCTTTTATCTGAACTATAATGTAGAGCGCTTTATTCTAATAAATATTTAAATTGCAAAATATATGCATTTAAACGTTTTTGTTAAGTAATGATTAACTAAAGATACGGTACTCTGTAATCAAACTTATTGAGCTAGGGTTTCTTAGCTACAATTTTAATTGTGAAAATGGGAAGGAAACAATGAAATTAAAATCACTTACTATTGCTTTAGCACTAGCTGCAACTAGCGCTTCAAGCTTCGCGGCTGAAAAAGAAGGTTTCTTTATCGGTGCTTTTGGCGATTATTATGATGCTTCATGGGAAAATGTCCGTGGTAGCGCAGGTACTAACGTTGATGATTCAACTGGTTGGGGTGCGGAAATTGGTTATCGTTTTAACGATTACTGGAGCGCGCGCTTAGAATATGCTGATATGGATTTTGACATTTCAAATGTAAATCCTGCTATGAACGCAACAAGCATGGACGGCGATCGTTTAGGTATTGATGGTCTTTATCACATCAACGGCGGCCCTTTCTATGGTATTTTCGGTCTTAAACAAATCGATATTACAGAAAACCTAACTTTTGCTAATGTGGGTGCTGGTTACCAACATTATTTCACTGATAATTTCGCATTTAATGCTGAAACATCTATTTACCAAGGCCTTGACCGTGGTTACACAGATGTAGGTGCTAAACTTGGCCTTAGCTATTTATTTGGTAAGCAAAGTTCAGCAGCTGAGCCAGTTAAAGCTGCTCCAGCTCCAGCTACAGTAGTACCTGTAGCGGTTGCTCCTGTTGATAGCGATGGTGATAACATCCCTGATGCAGATGACCAATGTGCAAACACACCAATGACAGATGCTGTTGATGGAACAGGTTGTACTCTATATGAAGACCGTGAAGTAACTAAGAGCTTGTTAGTAACATTCCCTAACAATGCGTCGGTTGTTGCTGGCAAATATGACAGCGGTATTGAAAAAGTTGCAGGCTTCTTAAAAGAGCACACAGATACAACAGTATTACTTGAAGGTCATTCTTCTGCTGTTGGTAAAGCAGATTACAACAAGTGGTTATCTAAAAAGCGTGCTGATGCAGTTGCTGCTAAGCTAATTGCTGATGGCATTGCTGCAGATCGTATTACTACTGTTGGTCTAGGCGAAGAGCGTCTTAAAAATACAGACAACACACCTGCTGCACACGCGGAAAACCGTCGTGTAGAAGCACACATTAAGTCAATTGAACGCGTGAAAGTTGAGCGTTAATAGCATTTGATTTATTAAAAACCCGGCAATATGCTGGGTTTTTTTATGCCTAATAAAATAGTAATGATTCGCAGTTAATTAACATTCATGTGAATGGTGTTTTCCTTTTTGACTATTCATAGTATTTATAGTGAGTATAAAATTTTGCTTGATTGCATGGACTTTCATCTATATTTAAAAGCTTTATAATTAATCGTCAGAATACTATAAGTATTGAGTAATTTTTCGCGAGAACGCGTATTACTGAATACTTTCACGTCACCAAGAGGGCAATATTGTGCTAGAAGATTATCGTAAACACGTAGAAGAACGTGCCGCGTTAGGTATCGTACCAGCGCCATTGGATGCTCAGCAAACGGCTGATCTTATCGAGCTAGTTAAAACACCAACTGCAGGTGAAGAAGAGTTTATTTTAGACTTATTAGTAAATCGCGTGCCGCCAGGTGTGGATGACGCAGCTTACATCAAAGCTGGTTTTTTAGCCGCAGTTGCTAAAGGTGAGGCAACTTCACCACTAATTTCAAAAGAAAAAGCAGCTGAACTATTAGGCACAATGCTTGGCGGTTACAACATCGCCCCCATGATTGAGCTACTTGACGAAGAAGCGCTTGCGCCAATCGTTGTTAAAGGTCTTGCAAATACGTTATTAATGTTTGATGCATTTTATGACGTTGAAGAAAAAGCAAAAGCGGGTAATGAATACGCTAAGCAAATTATTGAATCTTGGGCTGCTGCAGAATGGTTTACCAATAAACCTGCGGTTGCTGAAAAAATCTCAGTTACGGTATTCAAAGTAACTGGCGAAACAAATACTGATGATTTATCACCAGCGCCAGACGCATGGTCACGTCCTGATATTCCATTGCATGCTTTAGCAATGCTAAAAATTGAGCGTGACGGTATTACACCTGATAAAGCTGGTGAAGTTGGCCCAATTACACAACTTGAAGAATTAAAAACGAAAGGCTTACCACTTGCCTACGTAGGTGATGTTGTTGGTACTGGCTCTTCTCGTAAGTCAGCAACTAACTCTGTACTTTGGTTTATGGGCGATGATATCCCGTTTGTACCAAACAAGCGTGTTGGCGGTGTATGTTTAGGTAATAAAATTGCGCCAATCTTCTTCAACACAATGGAAGATTCAGGCGCATTACCAATCGAATTAAATGTTGATGAACTTAACATGGGTGAGCAAATCGATATCTTCCCTTACGAAGGTGTTGTTAAGCGTCACGGTACTGATGAAATTATTTCTACTTTTGAACTTAAATCTGAGGTAATTTTAGATGAAGTTCGTGCTGGTGGTCGTATCCCACTAATCATTGGTCGTGGTTTAACTGACAAAGCGCGTACATCTCTTGGCTTGGGTGCAACTGATGTATTTAAAGTACCAACAGCAACAGAAGTTTCTGATAAAGGCTTCACACTAGCGCAAAAAATGGTTGGTAAAGCATGTAACGTTGCAGGTATTCGCCCTGGTCAATACTGTGAGCCTAAAATGACTACTGTTGGTTCGCAAGATACAACCGGTCCTATGACGCGTGATGAACTTAAAGATTTAGCGTGTTTAGGTTTCTCTGCAGATTTAACAATGCAGTCTTTCTGTCATACATCAGCTTACCCTAAACCTATTGATGTAAATACTCACCATACGCTTCCTGATTTCATCATGAACCGTGGCGGTGTTTCACTTCGCCCAGGTGACGGTATTATCCACTCATGGTTAAACCGTATGTTATTACCAGATACCGTCGGTACTGGTGGTGATTCACATACACGTTTCCCATTAGGCATTTCATTCCCAGCGGGGTCGGGTGCAGTAGCATTCGCAGCAGCAACTGGTGTAATGCCACTTGATATGCCTGAATCAATTTTAGTCCGTTTTAAAGGCGAAATGCAGCCTGGTATCACATTACGTGACCTAGTACATGCAATCCCTTACTACGGTATTAAGCAAGGCTTATTAACCGTTGAGAAAAAAGGAAAAATTAACGAATTCTCTGGTCGAGTACTAGAAATTGAAGGCGTTGAGCACCTAACTGTTGAGCAAGCATTTGAATTATCTGATGCATCTGCAGAGCGTTCGGCGGCAGGTTGTACTGTTAAGTTATCTAAAGAATCTATTTCTGAATACCTAGAATCAAACATTGTTATGCTGAAGTGGATGATCTCTGAAGGTTACGGTGATGTACGTACGATTGAACGTCGTGTTACGGCAATGCAAGAGTGGTTAGCTAACCCAGAACTTATGGAAGCTGATAAAGACGCTGAGTACGCTCATATAGTTGATATCGATTTAGCCGAAATTAAAGAGCCAGTTCTTTGTGCACCAAATGATCCAGATGATGCGCGTCTTCTTTCTGATGTTGCAGGCGAGAAAATTGATGAAGTATTCATCGGCTCTTGTATGACTAACATTGGTCACTTCCGTGCTGCTGGTAAGTTGCTTGATGGCTTTAAAGGTCAATTACCGACTCAGCTTTGGGTTGCTCCACCAACTAAAATGGATAAAGACCAACTTACAGAAGAAGGTTATTACGGTATTTTTGGTCGTGTTGGCGCACGTATCGAAACTCCAGGTTGTTCACTATGTATGGGTAACCAAGCACGTGTTGCAGATCAAGCAACAGTTGTGTCTACCTCTACACGTAACTTCCCGAACCGTTTAGGTAATGGTGCAAACGTATTTTTAGCTTCATCTGAACTTGCTGCAATCGCTGCAATTTTAGGTAGATTACCAACATCTGCTGAGTATCAAGAATATGCTGCGAAGATTAATGCAACAGCATCAGATACATACCGTTACTTGAACTTCCATCGCATGCCTGCTTACACTAAAAAAGCAGACAACGTGATTATTCAACAAGCTGTTTAATTTTAACTCGTTTGTATATGACAGCCTGCTTAGCAGGCTTTTTTATTAGGGATGCTGAAATATTATTCGTATTTAGTTGAACATTAAGAATGTGGCGCTACAACCTACCTTACCAGCCTGCGACTAAGTTGAACTTGTAGTTGAAGATTGAAAAATAAATATGAGGTTAGTTGGACTCTTTAAGTGTTTTTGTTGTTGATGTTTATAAATAGAAATTCCATTGGTCATTTTGTTGTTAGATTAAAATTTCATTATGATGATATTTTAGATCTTAAAATTCTACTTTAACCTTACTTTAATCAAGTAAAGACGCAAAAAATCCTCTCTAATTGCATTAAAATCCCCTTCAATATTTATGAGTTAGTCTCTTATTTTTTAGGTGATATTTTTATGACAGCATTAAACAACCAGAACCTATTACAACTTCGCTTTGTAAACCAAGCTCATATTGAGGCTGTTAAGCCATCGTTTGCTAATCTTCCGGCTAACCCGTATGCCGACGGTGCGTTTCGTAAACGCCGTTACTCAGTAATTAAAGTGCAAAATGATGAACTTGTTTTACAAGCCACAAAAGCATTTGTGCAAGATGATTCAATCAATACTTTCCAAGGTAATGTTGAGCGCACTTACGAAAATTTAGAGCCGAGTTTATTGGCAAGCGAAGGGATGAAAAGTATCGTCAATGAGTTTCGTGCCATTACCGGTATTAGCGAAGAGCGTGATATTGAAATTCATCAATTTCGTATGCTTGCTATTGAAAGTGATACGCCGCCTGCGCCAGAAGGTATTCATCAAGATGGCTTTGATCACGTTTGTATTTGTGGTGTATCGCACGAAAACTTAGAAGGTGGTGAGTTGTTGGTGTATGAAAATAAGCAAGCTGAGCCTTGTTTTAAAATGGAAATTAAAGACGGTATGTTTGCATTAATTAATG
This sequence comes from Pseudoalteromonas sp. SR41-4, assembly GCF_014163985.1. Lineage (NCBI taxonomy): Bacteria > Pseudomonadati > Pseudomonadota > Gammaproteobacteria > Alteromonadales > Pseudoalteromonadaceae > Pseudoalteromonas > Pseudoalteromonas sp. SR41-4. The sequence goes on from NZ_JACJEI010000007.1 coordinate 200,594, forward strand.
ACCGTGAAGTTTGGCATAACGCAACACCGATGAATAAAATTGATGACACAAAAGCGGGTTATCTTGACTGCTTCGTACTGACAGCTTAAGGAATAGCAATGAACTTAACACAATTACGCCGCCAATTTCCGGCCCTAATGCAGCAAGTAGCTGGTAAGTCACCAATATTTTTAGATGGCCCGGGTGGCTCACAAGTGCCACAGCCTGTTTTGAGTGCAATGTCGGCTTATTTAGGTTATTACAACTCGAATTTAGGCGGTGCATTTTTTTCGAGTGAAAAAACCGTTGAGTTAATGGCTGATGCGCGCCAAGCGGCTGCTGATTTACTTAATTCCCCATCGCGCGATCAAATTGTATTCGGTGCGAATATGACTAGCCTTACTTTTAGCTTTAGCCGTGCGATTTCTCGTGATTGGCAAGCGGGTGATGAGATTATCGTGACCAATGCAGATCACTTCTCAAATGTATCCTCTTGGCAGCAGGCTGCAGAAGATAAAGGCGCAAAGGTTAATACTGTATTGATTAACGAAGCTGATTGCAGCTTAGATTTAGCGCATTTTACAAGCTTACTGAGTACTAAAACCAAATTAGTAGCCGTTACTTATGCATCAAACACTACTGGCTCTATAAACGACATTAAACGTATTGTTGAAATGGCTCATAGGGTAGGTGCTTTGGTGTATGTGGATGCTGTGCATTATGCGCCACATGAGCTGATTGATGTTCAAGCACTTGATTGTGATTTTTTGGCCTGCTCTGCGTATAAGTTTTTCGGCCCACATTTAGGTATGGTGTACGCTAAGCGTGAGCACCTTGAAGAGTTTAGACCATACAAAGTCGAGCCTGCCAAAGATGTTATTCCTGGGCGCTGGGAAACCGGCACGCAAAGCTTTGAAGCACTCGCAGGTTTAATTGCTGCTGTTGACTACATTGCAGATATTAGTGAGCTTGATAGTAGCTATTCACGCCGCGATAAATTAGCTTCTGCTTTTGCAAAAACTAAACAGCATGAAATGGCGTTAAGTGAGTACTTCCTTACTCGACTAGTTAACTATCCTAAGATCAAACTATTTGGTATTGATGATTTAGATCGTTTAGCTGAACGTACCCCAACTTTTGCTTTAACCTTTGCAGGGCTTGAGCCACGTCAGGTGTCTGAGTTTTTAGGTAAGCAACATATATGTGTGTGGGATGGTAACTTCTACGCTCAGGGCTTATGCAAGCAATTGGGTGTATTGGATACTGGCGGCGTTGTACGCATTGGTTGCATGCACTACAACACCATCGAAGAGCTAGATAAGTTATTTGATTTGTTTGATGAACTGATTTAAAGCTATAAGTTATAATTAGAGCTATAAGTCATAAGCTGTAAGTTTTAAGCGACCAGAGCGCTTGGTAAGCCTTGACATAAAATCTGAATTGAGTAGATTTTTGGCTTACCGCTTACCGCTTAGCGCTGACCGCGCACCGATTACTGCTCAGCGCTTTCCTATAACCCCCACCCCGTTAAAATATATTTATTACACGTTACTGGCTTACGCTCACCACGAACAGTATAAAACTACCCTGTGTCAATCTCCCTATTACCTTTTTCCGCTGCCATTTTACCATTTACATATTAAGACTCGGTTTTACCGCTTTCT
>NZ_JACJEI010000080.1:0-1049 GCF_014163985.1 Pseudoalteromonas sp. SR41-4
CTGTACTGCGCATAGCTTTTTTCTGTTTTGCGGGCATGCCTTTATTAAAGCTTGTTTCTGCTTTTAGCTGATTAAATGCGATGTGTCTCAGCCCCGCAAATACAGGTGCTGCACCTTCACGCCTAATTCGGCAATCATCTTCTTTAAATCCGACATCTAAACGCCAATGTAATCCATTCTCTATTTGCCAATGTTGCCGTGCGGATCTTGCGAGTTCTTCCGCCGATAGATATGCTGAACTGATGTAGTATCTATAGCATAACTCATTGCTTACTTTGTTTTTTTCTTTCCTATAAGAAACAATAACTCCCACTGTTTTGGCATCTTTCCAATTGCTCGTTTCTGATAAATCACTTACGTTATGACTAACAGCACAACACCTGAATTCTTCTCTGTTTTTATGATAATCGGCTTCATTAAACAAAACTCCTTCGGACGCTTGTCGTGTGACCTCAGGTAATAAAGCATTCTCTATTTGTGACAGCAGTCCTTTATGGTTCGCTTTTACTGCAAGTAGGTAATCGGCTTGTTTATCCACTATTGTCTCTGCAATTGATTTTTGACACCCCATCGCGTCAATCGTGACTAAGCAGCCTTTTATCTCCAGTAATTCAAGAAGCTCTGGTAACGCTGTTATTTCATTCGACTTTTTATCAACAGGGCATTGCGCCAAAACAACACCATTTTCGCACGCAAATGCACTGACCATATAAAGTGCATCGCGCCTATCTGACTGATTAAATGAACCTTTCAATCGCTTACCATCAATCGCAACTACATCGCCCTGAGTTAATTTAGAGCAGTCTTTCATCCAAGAAGAAAAAGAATCTTGAAACTGCGTCATATCAATACGACTCATCACACGAGCGATTGTGTCATGGCGAGGGATTCCTTGCTCAAGAGGAACGTACTTCCTGAGCCAATCTAATCTATCATGGCCAAAATCTTCAATATCTTCCCAGCCTTGGCACCCAGATATGACAGCGCTGACAGCTAAGAATATGATATCAAAAAGTTTATGGACAACTTTACCCTGCTGGCGAGGGTCG
>NZ_JACJEI010000081.1:0-956 GCF_014163985.1 Pseudoalteromonas sp. SR41-4
CTAAGGAATTTTCATGAAAACAAAAATATTTATAACGCTAACTTTGATAACGTTACTTTCTGGGTGTCCTTTAGAAGGTGATAACGGAAATACTGGAACTACAGGGGAAACAGGGGAAACAGGGGAAACAGGGGAAACAGGAGCTACAGGGCCTCAAGGTGTAGCTGGCATTAATTGCTGGGATCTAAATGGTGACCGAGTCAATGATCTCGATGAAGATATCAATAAAGATGGTCTGTGGAATGCCTATGATTGCGCTGTCGCCGCTACTCCTGAACAAAACCAGACAGTAGAACTGAATCATCAGCATATGTGTGAGGCCTTAGCGGCAAACAATATATATCCAGTAGGCTGCCCATCCAGTACTCATACAGTCCCCACCGGTACATTGACAAGAATGATATCTACAAACTTTTTTGACGATGGTACGGGCAATAGACTTCTAAGCTGTGGCGATAGCCCAAGCAATGGATTACTCAGCATAAGCCTACGAGACTTCGTAAACTCAGATGGCGTTACCGTTAAGGAAGGGTGGTGGGAGCTAGAGGGCGGATATATCGCTAAATCAGGAACTATGTCTATATTTGAATCAGTTAATGGCGGGTGCCAGGACCTCTGTGCAGCTGATGCAGACTGCATCGCTTCGGTCGCTGTTAGAAAATCGTCTGAATCTTCATCTTGCCGTTTATATTACCATTCAGATACTGCCATAAAATATGAGCGATTTTGTGGTAGGGAAATCCCTGGTGTCTTTAAAGCAGAAGATCAATGCAAACTAACTCTAGCCGCCAATGCTATTTGGGCGTCTAAGTGTCCATAACTTTGAATACTTAACACATATGAGCCTTAACTCTGTCAATAGGCAGTAGTGTTTTTTTTGACCGTTTTTATAAATTGACGGTCAATTAAAAATCAATAAACAAATTCGTTTACTTCGCCTGTCGATGTGGCTGTTA
>NZ_JACJEI010000082.1:0-913 GCF_014163985.1 Pseudoalteromonas sp. SR41-4
CTGTAACGTTCGCATCTGGGGTATACACAAAGGTACCCGCGGCTTGGTCAAACACCACTTGCCCTGAGCTTGGCGCTCTGACTAAGTTAATCGTGCCCGTTGGGATGGTGTCTTCCACATCACTGCCCAGTGAACGCACATTGGTCACTGCTGATGCGGTGTCTTCATCCACACTTAAGCTGATAGCTTGTACCTCAGGTAGGTCGTTCACTGGGGTAATGGTGACTGTCACTGTCGCCGCTGTTGAGGTATTCAATGCCGCATCTTTTACCGTATAAGTAAAAGTGTCTGTCCCCGTTACGTTGCTGTTCGGTGTATACGTGGCAATGCCGTTAGTGATACTTACCGTGCCTTTACTCGCAGGTAATACGATGGCCGCTGAAGCGACCACTAAGTCATCTTCTGCATCACTGTCATTTGCTACCAAACTAAAGTTCACTGGCGTGTCTTCTGCAGTGGTGGCACTGTCATCCATGGCAACCGGTGCATCTGCAACTGGCGCGACCGTTAGTGTTACTGTCTGTACTGCCGATAACGCACCGGCGCTATCACGAACTTGGAAGGTGAAACTATCGGCATGGTTTTCACTGCCGTCATGTTGATAACTAAAGCTACCATCGCTGTTTAAGCTGACACTACCAAATTGTGGTTGACTGACCAGCTCTGCGCTGAGTGTGTCGCTTGCATCATCATCGCTGGCGTTACTTAATAACCCGTTTGCAAGTGCCACGGTTAATGTCGCGGCTTCATCGAGGTTAAACGCGAAGTTTTGCCCTACCGGCGCATCGTTGGTGTTGGTTACCTCTAATGTAAATGGCGTTAAACTGGCGCTATCTGTGCCATCGTTAACACTGATAGTAATAGCCGCGTAGCTGCCCACATCCTCGTTCTGTGGCGTGCCCGCTAATTCGCC
>NZ_JACJEI010000083.1:0-897 GCF_014163985.1 Pseudoalteromonas sp. SR41-4
TTCAACAACTCGCGGGATTATTTCTTGTATTTTACAACAACAAAAAAACAACAAATATAAATCCCTTGATTTACATTTAGATACAGAGTTAGACTGAAAGTATTAAAAAACTCAAAGGATTTTCTCTCTGCAACTTGTGGGTTTAGATCCTTTGAATAAGCTGTTATACGTATTTTTATATCAATCTAAGCTAGGAGTTAAAATGAAGTTCTTAAGGAAAGCCACATGTTTAATGATTATTACTTTTCTAACAGCATGTACAAATATGAAAGTTGCCAAACTTGATCCTGCAACAGGTAGGTTTCCAACAAAAACGCAAGCAACTGTTGTTACTAACGTCAAAACAGATCTTGATTCAATGAAAAGTTTATTATTACTTCCCGATAATGAATTTGTGAAAGGTCAAATAGCTAATGTTAATTACTTTGATAAAACTATAACTTTGGATGAGTTAGAAACATTAATAATTAAAAATGACCTAACAGATAAGGTTCCCTCTATAAGAGATAAAATTGGCATTAACAAAGCTTTTAAAGCTTACAAACCATTTTTATGGCTACGTTTTGATACACGAGAGGTTGGAGGTAAAACATATGGCCAATTCATCTTAACGAAACCAGATACTCTTGAGGATATCTTCATAGTTGAAAAGCATTTTGATTATGTATGGGCAGGTGTCAATGATAGTAATACTTGGTATCCAATGTTTAATGCAATTGTAGATTACATTGAGAATAATTCAGAAACTTGGTCACCTAAAAAGTAACAGCGTATAATCGGGTAGCCGGAGGTCTCTAACCTCCAGCCCCCACACCACCCATCATGCGGGTCCGCAATGGGCGGTTCACCTCCCGTAATGAATATTGATCCAAATATCTCTCAGTGACACTAAACCTT
>NZ_JACJEI010000084.1:0-895 GCF_014163985.1 Pseudoalteromonas sp. SR41-4
CTGCTGGCGAGGGTCGTCAATTGATTCGAAATATTTAAATAGTTGAATATCAGGCATGGGGGCTCCTTAAAAAGGAGTATAAGATCATACTTTTAAGTCAAGGTAAAGTTCGTGATCTTGCCCTGACTTTAACTCCAATACTCTTACGTCAATAAATTGCTTAACATTTTCAATTTCGTACTTTTGTTTATTATGAAAATGCGTAATATCATCGGCAATATCAAAATCAACATTGATGAGCATGCCAAAGCTACGATTACTAATAATCGCAATTCTGGGGTCATAGATTGAAAAAACATCTACAATACTTTTATGAACGAGTTTTATGATTTTTTTACAAAAATCGTAACCAAAGGTAAAAGCTTTTTCATCAAACTGGTAAATATCAAAAATAATCAAACGCATTTTTGATTGCTCATATACGTTCATATTTTTAATTTCGCGAGTTAACCAGTTTCTATTCTGTAAATTTAATGAAACATCAGTATAGGCAAGCTCGGTTAATCTATTTAATAATGAAATATTAGCAAACCCGCTACTTACGTTTTCACTAAATACTTTTAATAAATATTCATTTTCTTCACTAATTGGGTTATCTGATTTTACCAGGGTAATATAGTGAGTGCCTTCAGCAATGGTTGCTGGGAAGAAGAAGATACTATGCTGATTTGAAAAAACATGACGTTTTTCTTGAATAGCTAGCTGGAAGTCATCGTACATATCGGCCGGTAAATTGCCATCTACTTTTTGCCCTTTCATACCATTAAAGCCAGGGCAAGAGCATGAAAAAAGCCTATGATTTCAATACCTTTTCAAGGTAACCTGTACTGCGCATAGCTTTTTTCTGTTTTGCGGGCATGCCTTTATTAAAGCTTGTTTCTGCTTTTAGCTGATT
>NZ_JACJEI010000085.1:0-684 GCF_014163985.1 Pseudoalteromonas sp. SR41-4
GTTACTTGAGTTTGCCCATTGCTTGGTGCACTGACAACCGTCACACTGCTCACATCTAAGCTGTCGCCGATATCAACATCACTGTCGTTACCCAATACGTTGACTTCAAATGAACCTTCTTCTTGCAGTTGGGCGGTGTTATCTAACGCCACTGGTGCGTCGTTCACGGCATTAATGGTCAGTGTGACGGTCGCTGGGGTTGAGCTTAAGCCTTCACTGTCTGTTAATGTATAGGTGAAACTAAATACCCCATTCACATCTTGGCTTGGCACGATAGCTAAACTACCATCGAGGTTAACACTGACTGTCGCAAAGTCGTACATGCCCGCCCCCGTGCCTTGGTTTTCAAGGCTTACGTTGGCAGCATTAAAGCCACTGTCTTCTACGTCTGAGTCGTTTGCTAAAATAGCTAACGTTGTTGCGGTATCTTCATCAGTCGTCACTGCATCATTAGCAACAACTGGACGGTCATTCACCGCACCTATATTTACCGTAACGGTTCCTGGCAGTGATACACCGCCTTCGCTGTCAGTAATGGTGTAGGTGAAACTGTCTTGCCCTGTAACGTTCGCATCTGGGGTATACACAAAGGTACCCGCGGCTTGGTCAAACACCACTTGCCCTGAGCTTGGCGCTCTGACTAAGTTAATCGTGCCCGTTGGGATGGTGTCTTCCACATCACTG
>NZ_JACJEI010000086.1:0-567 GCF_014163985.1 Pseudoalteromonas sp. SR41-4
GTAAACGTTCATTAAATGGCACTGAATGATACTGCTATCATTCTTTTTTACTTTTGAAAACTCTGTACAAATACACTGTATTTATACGAATTTTATTATCAGCTTTTCCAAATTTTTAAAGAGCAAGAGATACAAAAACCTCTCAAAATTAAACACACTCTATTCTCAGGCGATTATGCTGCCCGATAAAAGAATATTTATTTTTAAGAAGTAAGTGGTGGAGCTAAGCAGGATCGAACTGCTGACCTCCTGCGTGCAAGGCAGGCGCTCTCCCAGCTGAGCTATAGCCCCACATATGCTGGTACTTATTGTTTGATTACCGACTTCGTTGAAGAAGTGGTGGGTCTGAGTAGATTTGAACTACCGACCTCACCCTTATCAGGGGTGCGCTCTAACCAACTGAGCTACAGACCCAAACAATAAGTGTTTGTTCTCTTTACAATAACAATCATCTGTGTGGACACTACGAACAAATAAGTTCTAAATCGTATAAGGAGGTGATCCAGCCCCAGGTTCCCCTAGGGCTACCTTGTTACGACTTCACCCCAGTCATGAATCACTCCGTGG
>NZ_JACJEI010000087.1:0-526 GCF_014163985.1 Pseudoalteromonas sp. SR41-4
TGCTGGCGAGGGTCGTCAATTGATTCGAAATATTTAAATAGTTGAATATCAGGCATGGGGGCTCCTTAAAAAGGAGTATAAGATCATACTTTTAAGTCAAGGTAAAGTTCGTGATCTTGCCCTGGAGTTATAGCTGATTTTTTTATTTTTTGAAGATCATCAAAACAGCTTGGGAATTTATCCTCAATGCTTTTAATTGCGTCTAAGTAATACTCCATCATATCAGATATACCCTTAGCTATTAATGTGTAATATTCCACTTTCAGAGCAAAATACTTAAATTTCCATTTATCATAGAACAACTGAAAATGATTTATATTAGAACACATATCAAGGTACTTAATACTATTAGTGATCAATAAATAGCTGTACGAACGATATATATCTTGTGCATGGTCGTATGTTAACACCAAGCGACTTTGTCGTATCTTAATTACCAAGCGATTCTGTCGTAATCGCTAATTACTAAGGGAATTTGTCGGTCACTTTTTTACGTGTCTGTTAGTGTTTTGTTTTTGGAATACTA
>NZ_JACJEI010000088.1:0-505 GCF_014163985.1 Pseudoalteromonas sp. SR41-4
AGTAGACGCCCTCAAACTACTTTAGTTCAAAAATAAATTTAAATTTATTGAAATAATGCAACGGCTCCCAATTGCAGGCATAAAAAAAGCCAGCTCAAAATGGGCTGGCTCAATCATTACTAAAATTAGTAACCAAATAGGGAAATCAACATGATGCTTGCGTAAACTGCAATTCAACAACAAGCATAAAAGTAGACGCCCTCAAACTACTTTAGTTCAAAAATAAATTTAAATTTATTGAAATAATGCAACGGCTCCCAATTGCAGGCATAAAAAAAGCCAGCTCAAAATGGGCTGGCTCAATCATTACTAAAATTAGTAACCAAATAGGGAAATCAACATGATGCTTGCGTAAACTGCAATTCAACAACAAGCATAAAAGTAGACGCCCTCAAACTACTTTAGTTCAAAAATAAATTTAAATTTATTGAAATAATGCAACGGCTCCCAATTGCAGGCATAAAAAAAGCCAGCTCAAAATGGGCTGGCTCAATCATTACTAAAA
>NZ_JACJEI010000089.1:0-403 GCF_014163985.1 Pseudoalteromonas sp. SR41-4
ATGACTGTAAAGTTAATCTCTCCAATCGCAATGGATGAAGGTCTACGTTTCGCAATCCGCGAAGGTGGCCGTACTGTAGGTGCTGGTGTAGTAGCAACTATCGTAGAGTAATAATTAACTTTTAAGTTAATTGTTAGAAAAAGGTCACTTCGGTGGCCTTTTTTAATGTCTGCGATTTACGTCATGTGAAGGTGGCGCTATTACCTTAGGCGTAGGTGCTTTGTAGCAACGTTCAATGAGTAATAATTAACTTTTAAAGTTAATTATTAGAAAAAAGATCACTTAGGTGGCCTTTTTTAATGTCTGCGATTTGAGCTGTAAGCTCTAAGCGGAAAGTTTTAAGTTGCTCGGCGTTAATATGTACTTGTAGGCGAGTGGCTTGCCACCGCGTTTATAACAGAAA
>NZ_JACJEI010000008.1:0-57449 GCF_014163985.1 Pseudoalteromonas sp. SR41-4
GAATAAAGTTCGAAGAATGAAGTTAGCGAGAATAAAGTTAGCGAGAATAAAGTTAGCGAGAATAAAGTTCGAAGAATGAAGTTTTGCTGATAGATAAGAAAAGTGGTGGAGGGAGCTGGATTCGAACCAGCGAAGGCTGAGCCGTCAGATTTACAGTCTGATCCCTTTGGCCGCTCGGGAACCCCTCCACACTAATTTTGTCGCATTTGGCCGCACTTAACTTAGCGGTAAGAAAAGTGGTGGAGGGAGCTGGATTCGAACCAGCGAAGGCTGAGCCGTCAGATTTACAGTCTGATCCCTTTGGCCGCTCGGGAACCCCTCCAATGCAACGGCGCTGATAATAGCAAAGTGAGCATTTAAGTAAAGAAAAAAGCTAAAGAAATATTAAATAAAGCCGATAAATATCTATTACTAACTGCAATCGGCTAAAGTCTATGCAAATCGATGATTTGTTAATCACAGAGAGTCAACTTAACAATCGTCTTGCCAAAAGTGTCTCAGAACACCGTCGTGGCGAGTTTGCATTATTATTGGCAATGCTTTCTCATGACGTGTTAGATTTTAGTCAATTTCATCTCCCTAAAACCCCATTTGATGCACATGCTTCAACACCAAATGAAGCGCAATTACGTGAACAATTAGGGGCAGGGCCTGAGCAAGCATTGGCTCCAGATGAATTTGATATGCTCATTGGCCAACATAATGCACAGCTATTACAACAAGGCAGCATGGCAGATATTCGTTTACGCTCGTGCCTTGCGCCGGAACCATTAGTGATCAGAGATGATAAAAACCATATTCCACTAATGGTGATTGATAATTGCGAACTTGTCGTGCGAAAGCGTCATTTAGATAAAGAAACACAGCTGGATCATCCGCAAATGGATGCGGCTGCATTTTACGATAGCCTTAATAATGCTGAGCTTCATCAACCCTTACACCTTGCCCAAGCGTGATATTAAGCTGTAATAATTATCGGTAAAAATATTTTATTTATTTTAGTGTAAAAAAAGCATCCACAAACTAAATGCAATTGCTATAATGACCCCAAATGGCATTTCCAATTTACTTGGTATTATTGCCATCATCATTAAATCAAGGTAATTAGGAACGTAATGAAGAAAACATTCACGCTGAATCACGAGAAAATCAAATACCCTCGCATGGTAGATGCTGCAAAGCATGAAGTAAAAAAGTATTTGAAAAGAGAGCGTAACAAAACGTTGCCAATTGATGCGGATTACTGGGCATTTGATTGTAAATTTGGTAACACTGCTGAAGATGCCCAAGTGGTGCACGTTGCTGAAATTAGCAACTCAATCAGCGAAATTGAAAAACAAGGCTTAGAGTCGTTTTATGTTGAAATCATTGCTAGAGCTGCACAACGTCAAGTGCAAGACTCTGATGATGAAATTTAAAAGTAATTGATTTAATGAAAGAATGGGCTAAGTAGCCCATTTTTTGTGCTTGCAAAAAAGTAAGTCCAGCACTTTATTTTGCACCTGGTTGGTGCGAAATAGATTTTTTATTTTATTTAAATAATACAACTAATTGATTTATAAGTTTTTGTAAAGTTGGTTCTGTAATTGCTATTACTTTTAATTATGCAGTTAGGAGCAAACACATGGCAAGAATGAGTTATATCAGTAGCGTCGAACGTTACCAAGAATACCAAACCGTGATCCACGACTTACTTGACTCAGTGCTAGCAAGCTTAGAAGACGGTGTTAAAAAACAACAAGATAATCGTTACTTAATCGCTCAATACCCATTTTTAGAATTACAATACTGTTTAGATAAAAATGGCGTGCAGCTAGGTAATAATGTCTGCTTTAAACGTCAGTATATGAAAACCTTAAATAATCGTGGCGATTCACAGGATTTGAGTGAAAGGCCGTATTTTCAAGGTATCCAACAGCAGCAACATACTCGTTTTACGCCGCCCTATATTTCGATCGCGACCAATCACTTATGTATTTCAGCAATAAAATCGTTACATGCTTCATATGGCGAAAATCGCTATTTAGTGATTGATGTATGTCTAACGCAATTAATCGAATTTATTATGGGGGATCGTACTCGCGCCACGATGACGCCATTTTTTAAAGCGGGTTATGGCATTATTGTCAGTTGCTTATTTATCTTAGTGTTATTTTTGCTTGGTCGGGTGTTTGGTGATATTTATAGCTTACTGTTTGTCCGCTCTATAGAAAATGATCCGCTCGAACCGTTTACGATCATCATTTTTATCACCCTCGCATTAGCAATATTTGATTTAGGTAAAACGATTCTCGAAGAAGAAATTTTAATGCATAAAGATATCTTTAGGCACAGTTCAACGCGGCGCACTATCACACGGTTTATTTCAACTATTTTAATTGCAGTGTCTATTGAAGCGTTATTAACGATGTTTAAGGCAGCGCTGGGGCAGTCGCAGTATTTATTACCGGCAATTTATATGATGTTGGCGGTTGTAGGGCTATTGATTGCGCTGGCTATTTATGTGTATTTAGGGGCAAAAGCCGAAACCTTATTATTGAGCGCACAACGCAATAAGAAAGGGCATTAATAAAAATGGGGTAGGCGATGAATGCCTACCCCAACTCAACTTAGTTTATTCTGCGCGGTCTTGGGCGCGACGAGTTTTAAAATCTGAATCGGCTTGCCATTTTGGCCAATCACCGTTGTTTGCCAATTGTGATGCGATATCAACAATTAACTCGATGTCTTGTTTTACACCACCTAATGACCACTGAGCAGAGTAATCATCAGCTTCTTTATGGTATTTATGAGCAATATAATCTGGATCTGTATCACCTAAACTCATAAACAGTAAACCAGGTACGCCTTGTTTAGCTAGTGAGAAGTGATCTGAACGGAAGAATAGGCCGTTTTGTGGCACGGGATCCATTTTTACATGACGGCCTTGTTTGCTTGCGGCTTTGCTAAGGTAGTCTTCCATTTGTGATAAACCTTTACCGTATTGCAGTATGTAATCGGTGCCATCTAGCACATTCATACCATCAATATTTAACAGAGCGACCATCTGCTTGGTAGGGATAAGTTCGCCACTGGCAAATTGCTCTGAGCCAATTAACCCTGTTTCTTCGGCGGTAAAGTTTGCAAAAATAATCGAGCGCTTAAACGGTTTTTGTTTATGCATGTTACTTAATATACGAGCGATTTCAATTGTGGCAGCACTGCCTGAGGCATTATCAACTGCACCATTATAAATTTTTGGCCCGCTATCAGTTTGCTTAGTGCCAAAATGATCCCAATGTGCGCTGACCACAATATATTCATCAGGCGCTTCACTGCCCGTTAATTGCGCAACAACATTGTGTGATTTAGCGTGTGACACTTCGTTTTTAAATGCAAGGTTTGCTGTTAAATTAAGCGCAGTAGCTTTAAAGTCGTCGTTAAGTGCTTGTTGCTTTAATTGTTGATAGCTCAAGTTTGCTGATTTAAATAGCTGCTCGGTTGCATCGAGTGTTAGCCAACCCATAACCGGTAGTTCTGATGCGTTTAGGTTGTTATCCATCAAGGTATATTTTGTGCCTGTATTTGAGCTTTCAACTACGCCCCAAGGATATGCAGCTGGCGCTGTTTCGTGCACAATAAATACTGCGGCTGCGCCTTGGCGAGCGGCTTCTTCGTATTTGTAAGTCCAGCGACCGTAGTAGGTCATGGCGTTGCCGGTAAATAGCGCATCGTTTTGCGTAGCAAACCCAGGATCATTTACTAACACAACAACCGTTTTACCCGTTACATCAATATTTTTATAATCATTCCAATTATACTCGGGCGCATTAATGCCATAACCAACAAATACTACCTCTGAATTACGAACATCAATAAGTGGCTGTAATTGTTTCGTTCGCGCCGTAAAATCTTTTCCAGCGGTAAAGCTCAAGTCGCCAATTTTTAATTGCATGTTTTGATCAGCGGTTACCATCGCCATTTTTACCGGCTGTAAAAACTTATTATTATATGCGCCAGTTAATCCAAGCGCTTGGTATTGGTCACTTAAGTAACCCACAGTTTTTACTTCACCGCGCGTTAATGGACCGCGTCCTTCAAATTCGTCTGAGGCAAGGGTTTTAATATGTTGTTTAATATTGCTTAAATTTACACTGGTTGTATTGTCAAGCGTTGCCTGTTCTTGAGTAGGCTCTGAACAGCCAGTTAAGCCCAATAATAAAGTTATACTGAGTGATTTAAAAAGAGGAGACATAATTGCAGGTTTTTAAGGATACATACTGTGACTATATGGGGTGTCGGTTTTGCTGTCTAGTTTTTTGCCATGAAGCGCAGATATTTTTATAAAATACAATTAGTTGATTTTGGATACTATGATTTAGTGATTGAATTAAATTTCGTTGGGTGAAAGGGACTGGCGCAGAAGTTGTGTGGGGAAAAGCTAAAAGCCAGCGAAGAGTGCTGGCCTTTTGCAACAAAATAACACGTTTAAGCGTCAGCTTTCTTTACGCGGATCTTGCTTTTATCAACAGTACTTTGATTCAATGCTTTTATTGCTACAGCAGCTTCTGCATCGTTTGGCATTTCTACAAAGGCAAAGCCTTTCGATTGGCCGGTTTCTTTATCTAGTACTAAATTACAATCGGCTACTTTACCGTGTTCAGTAAAAAGTACGCGGATCTCATGTTCAGTGATAGTACGTGATAAGTTTCTAACTAATAGTTTCATAAAGAACCATGTTTTAAAAATAACAGTGTGGATTGTCTCAAGGAAAAGCCGTTTGACCTAATGATTAATTGCAAACCGCAAAAATAGTTTTAAGCTGATAGCCAAAGAATAAAAAACAATTGAGAATCGCGTAATGAGAGCAGCGACGAATAGCGAAATTAAAACGGCACTGATTGTTTTAGGTGGGCCAAATAACAACGATGGTAGTTTATCAGTAATAGCAAAAAGCCGTTGTCAGCGAGCTTATCAAATATACCAAGCAAACCCCTCTGTTAAGGTATTGTGCACTGGCGGGTTTGGCGCACATTTTAATACCACTAACCACGCCCATGGTGAATATACTAAAAGTTACTTAATTGAACTTGGCATACCCGAATCTGCTTTTTTACCGGTGGCACTAAGCCGCTTTACCTTTGAGGATGCGTTACTCACTAAGCCAATACTTATAGCGGAACATATAACCGAAGCCATTTTAGTCAGTTCAGAATTTCATATTGCGCGAGTTCATTATGTATTTAGTCATGTGCAGCCTAATTTAGAGCTAACTCTGGTAAGTGCTAAAACGCCATTGTCAGAGATTAAATTAGCGCAGTTGTATGCCCATGAACGTCAGGCAATGCAGCGTGAGGAAGCGAATGTGCTTAAGCTGCTCAGCGCTTAAATAAGTCCGTTAGTTACTTGTAATCGATTGAAGAGCCTCTTTATTTGATGTTTATTCATAATCAACTATGAATTTGTCATGCAAGTTTCATTGAAAGTTCAAGTTAGTAATTATTAGGCATTAATTGCTGTCATTTTTACTGCTTACTATGACCACTCTAATTATAAAAAGTATAAATGGAGTTGTTGTGAAAAAATTTAAACTAAACCTATCGTTCGTTTTAGTAACAGTATTACTAGGCGCATGTAGTGATGGTAAAGACGGTGCTAATGGGACAGATGGCACGAATGGTAATGGCGGTATAGACGGTGCTGTTGGATTAAACAGCTTAGTTATGCAAACAGAGTTGAATATGGGCGATAGCAACTGTTGGATGGGTGGCATAAAAATTGATTCGGGTTTGGATGCCGACCGCAATGGTGCTTTAGCCACAACAGAGGTTACAAGTACGTCCTTTCTTTGTAACCCTGATAATTTTGGGACTACCGGTGAGCGTCTATCTTATACCGTAATGCGCAACGAACTAGAAAATTATTATTACCCAGGATCTACTTTTGAGGTACGCAATGGTGGTTACGGCTCTGATATGGATGGTCACCCGATGAATACGACACAATTTTATGCTTTAACTGATCGTGGTCCTAATTCTAATTATCGAACCTCTCAAGAGGGCGCACCTCACGGTAATGGTAAGAAGTTCCCAACACCTGACTACACGCCGCGTATTGGTTTATTTGCAGTTCAGTCAACGGGTGATATCGCTAAGATTAAAGATATTTTGCTCAAAGATCGTGATGGTAACAATATTAGTGGCCTACCAAATTCAGCTGCATTAGGTGGAACAGGTGAAGTACCGTATACGACTGATGGCGAAGTTATTCGCGCAGATATGACGCAGCCGTATGACGAAGTTACTAACCCTGCAGTTTATGATGATTATGGTTTGGATGCCGAAGGTTTAGCTGCTTTAAAAGATGGTACTTTCTGGGTTAGCGATGAGTATGGTCCACACATGGTGCATTATGATGCTAACGGTAAAGAAATTGGCCGTATTAATGCATTTACCGCAGACATACGTACAGATGCTATTAATACTGATTACGGTTTGAAGATTAACTTACCAGCAGAGTTTGCTAATCGATGGGCTAACCGTGGTATGGAGGGGTTAGCGATCACACCTGATCAGAAAACATTAGTCGGCATTATGCAATCAAGCTTGGATAATCCGAGTAAAAACCGTACAGATTTAACTCGTATTGTCACTGTTGATTTAGAAACTGGCAATATTTCGCAATATTTGTATCGACAGGTTAAAGGGTCGAATTCTAACTCAGCAATTAAAGCGCTTAGCAACACGAGCTTCTTAGTACTTGAACGTGACGGTGCTTTTTATAACAAAGGTGATGAGACAGCACAAAAGCATGTTTATAAGATTGATATCAGCGGTGCGACCGATTTAGAAGCAGTTGCAGCAATGGGGGATATTGAACAAAATAGCAATTTAGGTTTAATCATTGCAGGTAAAACAATAGAGCAAGTTATAAATGATGCAGTTGATTATGATGCAGGTTGGGCTGAACTAGCTGCAAAGAATATCTTACCAGTGACAAAAAGCACATCGCCAGTTGTTGATATGGTTAACGAAGTTTCTTACCCACATGACAAGATGGAAGGTTTATGGCTTATCGATAATACGCGTTTGGGGGTGATTAATGATGATGACTTTGCTACTTGGTCTGAAGCCACTATTGGAGGGCCGTTAGGGCAAAAGTATTTAGATACTAATAATACTGTCGTTGATGGTAATACCTTGTATATAGTTGATGGTCTGGATTTATCACCTATTCAATAATCATAATGAATTCAAGCCGATTCACGTCGGCTTTTTTTATTACAATTTATAAAGGTTAGTGATGAAACATAAAAGCGAATTTGTCAGTGGTTTGTCATTATTATTAATTTGTAGCGCTGTTAGTGCCGATAATCCTGATGTGATTTCTCGATAGTATAAGGGTTTACTCGAGCCTAGCAAACTCACTTATAGTAATGAGTCGGCTAACGTAGACAGTTATTTTAGTGCATTTAAAGCCATAGTAGAGACGGCAATCTTACGATGTAAATGGCTCATTATCACTTGATAAGAACCGTACAGTTAAGTTTTTCGATACTCTAGGTAGCTGTCAGCTGCAAAATTTAGGTTATTCGTTTCGTGAACGAATCGAAAATGGTAATTCAGAAGTGACATTGAAATTTCGCAGTCGGGATCGCTATACCGCTAATTTCGAAGATTTATCATCAGCGACTAACGGCACCAAGACTAAGCTAGAGGCTGACTGAGGAATAACTAATTCTGATTACCAAGTAGTTTATAGTCATTCAACTAAAGCACCAAATACTCGTAAAATCAATGGCTTTAAAGATATAAATACGCATGACTCTGGCTTTGAATTAGAGTTTAGTTTTAATGATAATTTGATGCTGGCACAAGTCGGCAACTTAACTATTTACGAGCGTGTTTATAAAGGAGCACAAATTGACTTAGGCATCAATTGATGCACAAGTCAGTGTAACACTATGGTACAGCGGTATTCCCTCGGCTGGTCAACAGCTAATCATCGCGCAGCCATCGTTTAAATATGAAGACTTCATGGCTAATTATACGCAAAAAGTAGTGCAACGAGCTTTGATTGCGTTCGATGGTATGAATAGTTTAAGTAGTTGGAACCTCACAGGGGGGGCTGACTAAATCACAAGCCGTTTATCAATATAATCCTAGCTTTAGTAATTAAAGACATGCGAGATGAGTGTCGGTATCGATATAAATTGCACGTGATTAAGAAAACAAAAAGCCGTTAGTGATTTAATCCATTACTAACGGCTTTTTCAATTCTGTAAAAATGATTACTTCACTTCTTTACCCGCAGCTTGTTGATCAGCATGGTAGCTTGAACGAACAAATGGACCTGATGCGGCATGAGTAAAGCCAATTTCATCAGCGTACTCTTTAAGCGCGTCAAACTCTGCTGGTGGCACGTAGCGTTTTACAGGTAAGTGATGCTTTGATGGCTGTAGGTATTGGCCAACCGTTAGCATATCGACATTATGCGCGCGTAAATCACGCAGTACTTCTTCGATTTCGCTAATTTCTTCGCCAAGACCAACCATTAGGCCTGATTTAGTTTTCACTTCAGGGTGTGCTTCTTTAAAGCGACGCAGTAATTCTAATGACCATTTGTAGTCAGCACCTGGGCGCGCAAGTTTATATAAACGCGGTGCAGTTTCAAGGTTATGATTGAATACATCTGGTGGCGTTTCTATTAAGATTTCAAGCGCTCGGTCCATGCGACCACGAAAATCAGGCACTAAAATTTCGATGGTGATTTTTGGGTTATACTTGCGAATTTCACGAATACAATCAGCAAAATGTTGTGCGCCGCCATCACGTAAATCATCACGATCCACAGAGGTGATCACCACATAGCTTAACTTCATATCGCGAATAGTAAGAGCCAACTTTTCAGGCTCTGCGGCGTCTGGTGTTAACGGACGGCCATGGGCAACATCACAAAATGGGCAACGACGAGTACAAATTGCGCCTAAAATCATAAAAGTTGCTGTACCGTGATTAAAGCATTCTGATAAGTTAGGGCAAGAGGCTTCTTCACACACTGAATGCAGTCCGTGCTTACGCATGGCTTGTTTAATGCCATCAATCCGCTCGGTTGATTTAGGTAAGCGAATTTTTAGCCACTCTGGCTTGCGTAACATTTCGTTTTTTTCAGTGGGTAATACTTTTACTGGGATCAACGCCATTTTTTCAGCGTCGCGTAGTTTTACCCCTGGTTCCATCTTGACTGGTTTATTCATTCGTTTTCAAACCCTTCAGTATACTTAACCTGTGTCGCATTAAGTTTTTTAATCATATGTTTTACGAGACCAGCACCTGCTTGCGCAAGGTTTTCTGGGCCGTTCAAGTCGGTTGTTTGCACCATGTTCATACCGGCGTAACCACATGGGTTGATACGTAAAAACGGACTCATGTCCATGTTTACATTCAATGCTAGACCATGAAAAGAGCAGCCACGGCGAACACGAAGTCCTAATGATGCTATTTTGCTATCGTTAACATAAACCCCTGGGGCATCTGCTTTTGCGTAGGCTTTAATACCGTAATCATTGAGTGTATCGATAATACACTCTTCAAGCCATGTGACCAATTCTCGTACGCCAATTTTCAAGCGACGTAAGTTAAATAATACGTACATCATTTGCTGGCCCGGTCCGTGATAGGTTACTTGACCACCTCGGTCAACCTTGATCACTTCTATGTCGCCAGGGGCAAGTAGGTGTTCATCTTTACCTGCTTGGCCTTGCGTGAATACTGGCTCATGTTCAACGAGCCATATTTCATCCGCATCATGCTCAGTTCGAACATCAGTATAGTTTTGCATTTGTTGCCAAATTGGCATGTAACGCTGTTTACCAAGTTGACGGACGATTAAGGTATTTTCGCTCACAGCTTACTCCGCTTAGCGTTTAAAGCATGTGTCGTACGTCATCAATCGCACTTATCACGTTATAAATTTCTTCAATATGAGTGCCGCTGGTCACGGTAACGACTAAGCTAACTGACTCATAATTACCTTTGCTGCTAGGTTTAACTTTTGGCGCGTAATCGCCAGGGGCAATAGGTTGTAACTTAGTTAGAATTTGGTCAGTTAAGTTGACGTTTGCCAACCCCATTACTCTAAATGTAAAAGGGCAAGGGTATTCTAAATATTCATCAAATTTAGTATTTTTTACCGGTGTAGCCACGACGTTGACTCCTCATACTTATGTGCGTTTAGTACTATTTTACTAAACAATAAACCGATTAGATAACCTGTTCTCGACCTTTATAGCAATTGAATTAATCGCTTACGTAAGACAATTGGTATTCTGGTTATTTGCGGGTTAGATATGGGGCGCATTCTACCATCTTTAAAGCAAAAAAAAACGCCTTGCTTTGCAAGGCGCTTATATTATTTGGTAGCGTTTTACATTATTTGTAAACGTAGGTAATCATAAATTTTACTAAAGAAGCTACCTTCTTCAACTTCTTCAAGCGTTACCAGAGGATACTGAGCAATTACTTCGCCTTCAAGTTGTAAAGATAAAGTACCTACGGTAGAGCCTTTCGCTAATGGCGCCTCTAAAACTTTATCAAGTTTAAAGTCGGCTTTTAAATTTTTACGTTGGCCACGCGGAATAGTGATCGGCGTATCAACTAAAATGCCTAACGATACATTTTCTTTGTTACCCATCCAAATACGTTGCTCGGCAAAACTGTCGCCGGCTTTGTAAGGTGTGATTGTTTCAAAAAAACGAAAACCATAGTTAAGTAATTTTTTACTTTCTACTTTACGTGCACGTTCACTCGAAGTACCCATAACCACGGCGATTAAACGCATATCATCTTTAGTCGCTGAACTTACTAAGCTGTAACCGGCTTCCGATGTATGACCGGTTTTTATACCATCAACGTTTAAGCTTTCATCCCATAACAGTGAGTTACGGTTGTATTGCTTAATGCCGTTAAAAGTAAATGATTTTTGTGCGTAAACTGCATACTCGTCAGGCACATCACGAATAAGTGCTGCACCTAAGGTGGCCATATCTCGAGGGGTTGTGAAGTGTTCGTTGGTATCTAAGCCATGGCTGTTAATGAAGTGGCTGTTACTCATACCTAATTTCTCAGCATGGGCATTCATTAAGTCTGCAAATGCGCTTTCGCTACCGGCAATATGTTCTGCCATAGCCACACAGGCATCATTACCTGATTGAATAATTATACCGTGGTTTAAATCATCGACAGTGACCTGCTTACCGACTTCGATAAACATTTTTGATGATTCAGGAAAGTTTTTAGCCCACGCTTTTTCGCTCACTGTGACCATATCGGTTGGGGCAATGTTACCCGCTTTGATTTCGGTACCAATTACATAGCTGGTCATCATTTTAGTTAAACTGGCAGGTGCTAGGCGAGTATCAGGTTCACCTTCAGCTATAATTTTACCTGTAGTAAAATCA
The DNA here is from genome assembly GCF_014163985.1 of Pseudoalteromonas sp. SR41-4. NCBI lineage: Bacteria > Pseudomonadati > Pseudomonadota > Gammaproteobacteria > Alteromonadales > Pseudoalteromonadaceae > Pseudoalteromonas > Pseudoalteromonas sp. SR41-4. The sequence goes on from NZ_JACJEI010000008.1 coordinate 11,438, forward strand.
ACAAGAAAATAACCTTTTGCATTAACTTGAGGTGGGGCTGGGATGATTTGGGCGGTCGCAGAAAAAACGGCAGCAGAGCAAACAACGCTACACACACCGCTAATAATTTTGGATTTAATAGATTTCATCATACTCATTAATGGTTAAAGTTAAAGATTCGCGTTTACCTCATTCTAAAGGTGTTATTCACTATAAAGCAAGAACGCGTTTTGAAATTGATCCTGTTTTAATTTTTCAAGTACTTGCTGAGCTTGCTCAGCATTTTTAATTGGCCCTAAACGCAGCCTATAAATAGCATCTTTTTCCACAATATTAGTGGGTAATTGATATTGCTGGCGTAGGGTGTACGCTAATGCTTCAATATTTTCTAAGGTACTGCCTGCAGCGACTTGAATATAACTCAAACGCGCAGTCGAATCAGGCATTGTGATAGCCTCAAGCTTAACCTTGGCTGTACCATGATGATAGTAACCAAGTTTATACGCTGCTGCATAGGATAAATCGATTAAGCGGTCATCATGAAATGGGCCACGATCATTTACACGGACAATCACAGACTTGCCATTACTGGTGTTGGTTACTTTTACAAAGCTTGGTAAGGGTAACGTTTTATGAGCGGCAGTCATCGCGAACATATCATATATTTCGCCATTTGAGGTGTGGTAACCATGAAATTTGCGCCCATACCATGAGGCGATACCTTCTTCGCTATAGCCAGTTTCATCCAGCATCGGAGTATAGTTTTTGCCATTAACGGTGTAAGCGCGGCCAGCACTGGCACTTTTGGTAACTTTAGTGACTATGGCATCTTGCATTTCTAATTCAGTTGGCGCGCGAAGTGGTGCAGAATCATGGCGCATACTATACCGGTCACTGTGATTTATGCCTGAGGAACTACAAGCGCTTAAAACAATCATTAACCATGAACAACTGAACAACTTTAGACAGTAACGCATTACTTTAATAGCATCCTTTTATCAGTTGCGATAGACATAATAATGCCAAATCCAGCCATTAAGGTAACCATCGATGTACCGCCATAACTTATTAATGGCAATGGTACACCCACTACAGGCAGTAACCCTGATACCATGCCAATATTTACAAATACATAAACAAAAAAAGTCAGGGTCAGTGCACCTGCCAGTAATTTACCAAATGCATCTTGGGCATTAACCGCGATATATAAACCGCGACCAATAATGAATAGATACATGCATAATAAAACACATACACCAAAAAGACCAAACTCCTCACTAAGTACAGAGAAGATAAAATCAGTATGGCGTTCGGGTAAAAATTCTAATTGTGATTGGGTGCCTTGCAACCAACCTTTACCTTCAATACCACCGGAGCCGATAGCTATTTTTGATTGAATAATATGGTAACCAGAGCCAAGAGGATCGCTTTCTGGATTGAACAAAGTTAGTACCCGCTGTTTTTGATAGTCATGCATACCGTAATGCCAAAAAGGCCACGCAGCTAAAGCAACCAAAGCGCTCAAAAAGCCGATTAATCGCCAGCTTAGACCAGACAAAAATAATACAAATATCCCTGAACTGGCGATTAAGATAGATGTGCCTAAGTCGGGCTGCTCTTTGATCAGGAGTGTGGGAACCATAACAATGGTAAAACCAACAACTAAGTGTAGTGCTCTAGGCGGTAAATGATTACGGCCAATATACCAAGCCACCATCATAGGCACGGCTATTTTCATTAATTCAGCAGGTTGAAAACGGGTAATACCTAAATCTAACCAGCGCTGAGCGCCTTTGGAGCTGACGCCAAATAACAGCACCGCAACTAGCATCAGTAATCCAGCACAATATAAAGGAATAACTAAACGCTTTAAGGTCGCTGGTGAAAATTGCGCCAAAATAAGCATGCCTAAAATTGCGCCGCCCATCCTGGTAATATGGCGGATCATCATTGCCGGGTCTTGACCACTGGCGCTATAAACAACGGTTACACTGCCTGCCATCATTAATAGCAATGCCAGTAGTAGCGGCAAGTCAAGATGCATACGCACCCAGATTGAACGACCATCATGTAGAGTAGTCATGGTGTGTTATTCCTGGCAAGATTAACGGGATTTGCAGCAAAGTAGTAATCCATTAGTTGGCGAGCAATTTGCACACCGCCATGATTGTTTTCTAGAACAACAGAAACAACGATTCTGGGATCCTCATAAGGTGCAAAGCCTACATAGATAGTGTTATCACGTTGACGCTCTTTGAGGGATTTTGCATCGTAGCGTTCACCTTGAGCAATACTGACTATTTGTGCGGTGCCTGTTTTACCTGCTGAATCGTAATTTGTTCCTTTAAATGCTTTGTGAGCGGTACCAGAGGCTTTTTGTACTGTGTTATGCATAGCATCTAAAGCGATTTGCCAATGGTGAGGTTCTTTTAAAAAAATCGGGGGTTTTTCTTCATTATTGATTTGTGTAACTTCATCGTCTTTTTTCACAACTTGTACTAAGTGTGGTGGGTGGTTAATTCCACGGTTCACTAATATATTCATCGCGTTTGCGATTTGTAGGGGGGTTGCGGTCCAATAACCTTGGCCAATGCCAACTGAGATTGTATCGCCACGCCACCATGATTCTTTAAAACGGCCTTCTTTCCATTCTTTTGAGGGCAAAATAGCCGTGGTTTCTTCATGAATATCAATGCCGGTTAAATCACCGTAGCCAAACTGTGCCATAAAATCACTGATTTTTGTGATCCCTAATCGATAAGAGACATCATAAAAGTAGGTATCGCACGACTCTTCAATGGCTTTGTAAACATCAACATGACCATGGCCCCAACGTTTCCAATCTCGCCATTTATGATCAACATTCGGAATTTGAAAGAAGCCAGGATCCCACATTGACGTTTGCTCGGTAACGAGACCTTCTTCAAGAGCAAGAACTGCCATGTGAGGTTTTACCGTCGATGCTGGTGCATAACGTCCTTGTGTGGTTCTATTTATAAGAGGTCGGTCAGGGTTTAATAGGGCTTTATAGTTTTTACTGCTAATACCGTGAACAAATAAGTTCGGATCATAACTGGGATTAGAATACAGCGCTAACACGCCACCGTCTTTAGCGTCCATGACGACTACAGCGCCACGCATATCTTTAAGTGCATGTTGGGCAATCTGCTGCAAGCCAACATCAAGGGTGAGCACTAAATCATTACCTGGTTGCGGAGGAGTCATGCTTAAGGTACGAATGACACGACCACGATTATTGACTTCAACCCGCTGCGAGCCTACTTGGCCATGCAGCAGTTGTTCATAATATTTCTCAATACCGAGTTTACCAATATCATGGGTTGCACGGTAATTAGTACCTTGCTCTTGTGATTCGAGCTGAGCCAGTTCTTTTTTATTGAGTTTAGCGACGTAACCTAACGCATGAGTTAGGGTGTCTGCAAACGGGTAGTAGCGTGCCAAACGTGCTTCGATACTAAACCCAGGGAATTTATACTGATTAACTGAAAAACGCGCTACTTCTTGTTCGTTTAAACGTGCTTTTAATACTTGGCTCTTAAAGCGACGGTTATGCTTTATATCATCAAGAAAATCGTTTTTTTGTTGCTCTGAGATATCAATAAATTGTGTCAGTGCTGACAGTGATGCATCAAGATCGTCAACTTCTTCAGGAATGACTTCTAAATTATAAACCGGTTTATTTTCAGCAAGCAACACACCATTGCGGTCATAAATAAGGCCTCGGTTAGGAGCAATAGGAATAACTTTAATGCGATTGTCGTTAGAACGTGTTTGATAATCTTGGTGATCATCAACTTGAATGGTATATAAATTGGAAAGTAAAACCGCGACTAAAATAGTAACAAATACAAACCCCACAAAGGCGCGACGAGCAAATAGGTTAGCTTCTGCTGAGTGGTCTCTAATTGTGGGTCTGTGTTTGCGCATGAGTAAATGTTACTCGCGATGATACGGGTGGTTATTGTTTAAGCTCCAGCCTCTATATAGACTTTCAGCAACAATAATACGCACCAATGGATGTGGTAGGGTCAAATTTGATAATGACCATTTTTGCTCTGAGGCAGCAATACATTCTGGTGCTAAGCCTTCAGGGCCGCCAATTAGCAAACTTACATCGCGGCCATCCAGTTGCCACTTCTCCATGTCTTTTGCTAATTGGTGAGTATCAAGCGCTTTGCCTGTTACCTCAAGCGTAACAATACGATTGCCTTTAGGGATAGCGGCTAAGGTTTTTTCGCCTTCAATATGCAAAATACGTTTAATATCTGCATTTTTACCACGTTTACCTGCGGGAATTTCAATTAACTCCAGCGCCATATCTTTTGGAAAGCGGCGCTGATATTGTGCAAAACCCGTTTCTACCCACGCTGGCATTTTGGTGCCAACGGCAATCATCTGTATTTTCACGTGTTACATCCAAGCTCTAGTAAAATTAGTGAGCAATTAGCTCCATAGTTTTTCGAGGTCGTAATAGCTACGTGCTTGATCTTGCATTACGTGTACGATTACATCGCCTAAATCAACCAGTGCCCATTCACCATCGCTTTGGCCTTCATAACCTAGAGGCTCTTGACCTGCGTGACGAGCTTCTTTTGCTAAATGATCAGCAATTGACAATACATGACGTTTCGAAGTACCAGAGCACACGACCATAAAATCGGTGATGTCTGAGCTTGCGCTTACATCAATATTAACCACATCACGTGCTTTCATATCGTCAATTTTGTCTATTGCAAAGGCGAGTAGTTGTTTCGTATCCAAGGTGTTATCTCATTTAAAAGTGAATAGCTGTTATTTTATCACGCAACTGGTATTTATTCATCACTTAGATAAAGTTGCTGTGATTGAATATACTGACTCACGCCAGTAGGAAGAAGTTCATTGTAATCTATGGCATTTTTAATCGCCTTGCGAATATCGCTTGAGGCAATAGCCATTTCTTCGCCAGCTAAAAAATATAATTTTCCACCAGCTTGCGTTGTAAGCTCTGCGCTATTACTACATTCTGCGGCTTGTTGGTATGCGAGTAACTCGCCATGGGCAGTGCATTTTAGGCCCGGGCGTTGAAATACCACAATATGACAAAGCTGAGTAATTGTTTGCCACTCAAACCATTTATCTAAGTTATTAAACGAATCCATGCCAATTAAAAATAATAATGGTTGATCTGGAAATTGTGTGCGGATCTCTTGCAGGCTTAATAATGAATATGACGGGCCACTGCGATTGAGTTCGCGTAAATCGAGTTGAAAATATTGGTAAGGTGCAATCGCTGCATTGAGCATTGCGATGCGATGCTGCGTACTTATCCCAGGTGCAGTCTTATGAGCTGGAATAGCACAAGGCATAAAGTATAAAGTCGCTAAGTTAAAGTGTTTTACACAGTGCTTCGCCATATTTATATGGCCTAAGTGAACGGGGTCGAAGGTGCCACCAAACAGTGCAATCATTATAAACGCCTAATAATTAGTTAAGTGGGTGCGCAGGCAGTGGGATCACCAATGGCTGACAAAACACCAAACAAATATGTGCCAAAGCTTGATAAGGCTTGATTAAGTTACCTTGTTTATAGCTGGCATCAAATTGTGCGAGCAACTGGGTGATTTGCTCTAAAGTATGTATCGACAAACGATTAAGTGCTTGTTGAATCGGCCCTTGCTGATTTTTCCAGATGGCTTTTTGTTTAAATAGCGTTGCCAGTTGTTCACCTTGTTGTAAGCCTAATTGTAGGCTTAGTAAGGTATTTGCTTCTTTAGTAATGGTCCATAAGATACTCACAGCTTCAGTGTTATCGCCAGCGAGTTTATTTAATACTTTAATTGCTTGGCGACTATTACCTTGGAGCAGTGCATCACTTAAATCAAAAATATCAAACTTGGCTTGATTAAGTAGGCCTTGTAAAACCTGCTGTTGATCGATCATAGCAGTGCCATGCAATAACGACAGTTTTTCGAGCTCTTGAAAACACGCTAACAAATTACCTTCAGTAGCATCAATTAGGGTGCGTTTGGCATCTGCTTGCATATTGATTTTTAAGCGCTGGCACTGCTCATCAAGCCAACGGCTTAAATGATTGCCGGTCAGGGGGTAGCAGGGTACAAATACGCCCAGTTTATCTAACGACTTAAACCAAGCACTGCGCTGAATATCTTGACTGGCCTTGGCCCCTTTTACAATAAGTACGGTGTCGGGGTTATTTAGTGCTACGAGCTGTTTAAACGTTTGGCTACCAACAATACCTGGCTTTTGAAAATTAAGATCTAGCTCGATTAAAGTGCGAGCACTAAATAACGACATACTTTGATATTGCGCTATTAGCTCTTGCCAATCAAAACCGGGCATTAAGGTAAATTTAACAACCTCATCAAAACCTTGCTGTTTCGCAATCTGACGAATTTGTTGAGCGCATTGTGCTACTTGAAAGGGTTCTTCACCAAATACTAAATAAAAAGGCTGTAAGCCTTTTTTTAATTCATTGGGTAATTGATTCGCATAACAGCGCATTATAGTTGCGACAGCTCTCTAACAATACGACGACTAGCTTGCATGCGAATTTCATTCAGTAGCAACTCTAACTCTTTTGCTTTTGCTAAAGCGTTATCTGGGTCGTCTTGATAATTACGATAAAGCTCAAAACGTTGTTCAATTGCTTCTTTGCCTGGGCGCTTGAGTAAGTAGCGAACACTATAAGCTAACTCGTACTCGGCAACCTGACCATTTTTAAATAATGATAAGGTTTGGCGTTCAAGACGATCTTTATATAAATACAGCTGAGCGACGTTTTTCTTAGGCGTGTCGAGTAACTCAACTTTGCTCAATGTGAGTTCTTTGCCAAGCATCGCAAATAACGCTGATTTTTCATCATCACCGTTTAAAGTTAAGGTGGCCAAGTCATCAGGCAGACTTGAGGCTTTTTTAAGGTGAAAGCCGCAGCTAGATAACAAAAAACAGACTAGCGCTAAGGCTAGTCCGTTTTTAATGGCATGAATAGCAGCCATAATTAGTTAGCAACCACGTTAAGTAGTTTACCAGGTACGTAAATAACCTTACGGATTGTTACGCCATCAGTGAACTTAGATACGTTAGGTTCAGCAAATGCTAGTGCTTCTACTTGCTCTTTAGTAGCATCAGCTGGCACCGTTAATTTTGCGCGTAGTTTACCGTTAACTTGCACGATGATCAGTTTTTCATCTTCAACAAGGGCAGACTCATCAACCACGGGCCAAGACGCATCTAAAATATCGCCTTTTTTACCCAGTTCTTGCCACAATTGATGTGACAAATGCGGCGTAATTGGTGCAAGCATAATTAACAGCGCTTCAAGCGCTTCGTTGGCAATCGCTACATCTTGTTTGTCAGCTAAAGGTGCTTTTAACAATTTGTTTGAGATTTCCATGATTGCCGCAATGGCAGTGTTGAATGTTTGACGACGTTCAACATCATCAGTCACTTTTGCAATTGCTTTGTGCAGCTCACGACGAAGCACTTTTTGCTCGTTGTTTAATGCTGATTTGTCTAATGCTTGGAAACCAACAGTGTTCACATCAACCGCATATTTCCATACACGTTTAATGAAACGATGTGCCCCTTCAACACCTGAATCAGACCATTCAAGCGTTTGCTCTGGCGGTGCGGTAAACATCATAAATAAACGTACCGTATCAGCGCCGTATTGAGCGATAACTTGTTGCGGGTCGATACCGTTATTTTTTGATTTAGACATTTTGCTCATGCCTGATGAGAATACTGGCTCGCCGTCAACTTTATGCCATGCTTTAGTCACGCGGCCTTTGTCGTCTGTTTCAGTATTTACATCACTAGGGGAAATCCAAATGTCGCCACCTTTTTCATCTTTACGATAAAATGTTTCGGCAAGTACCATGCCTTGGCATAATAAGCGGTCAAATGGCTCATCTGAATTAACTAAGCCAAAATCACGTAATAATTTATGGAAAAAGCGCGAATACAATAAATGTAAAATAGCGTGCTCAATACCACCAATGTATTGGTTTACTGGTAACCAGTAGTTTGCCGCAGCTGGATCTAGCATACCTTTGTCATGGCGTGGACTACAGTAACGTGCGTAGTACCAAGATGATTCCATAAACGTATCAAAAGTGTCAGTTTCATGAAACGCAGGTGCGCCATTAACTGTGGTTTTAGCCCATTGTGGATCTGCTTTGATTGGCGATGTTACACCGTTCATTACCACGTCTTCTGGTAAGCGCACCGGCAGCATATCTTCAGTCGCAGCAAGTTCGTTACCGTTTTCATCGCTTAACATTGGGATTGGTGAACCCCAATAACGCTGACGGCTAACACCCCAATCACGTAAACGGAAGTTTACTTTACGCTCACCAACACCCAGTGCTTCAAGTTTGTCAGCAATAGCCTTAAATGCGCCATCAAAATCAAGGCCATCAAATTCAGCTGAATTTACCAGCACACCTTTTTCAGTGAATGCCGCTTCATTTAGGTTTACTTCAAGATCTGAACCTGCGACAGGTGCAATGACTTGTTTGATGTCTAAACCGTAAGCGGTAGCAAATTCAAAGTCCCGTTGGTCGTGCGCGGGTACGGCCATTACAGCACCTGAGCCATAATGCATTAATACAAAGTTGGCAACCCAAATTGGTACTTGCTCACCGGTAAGTGGGTGAGTAGCAAAAAAGCCCGTTGCGATGCCTTTTTTCTCCATCGTCGCCATATCAGCTTCAGCTACTTTGGTGTTTTTGCATTCATCAACAAAGCGTGCCACAGCGTCGCTATTTTTAGCTGCTTCTTGTGCGATAGGGTGTCCGCCTGCAACAGCAACATAAGTCACACCCATAAAGGTATCAGGGCGAGTGGTATAAACGCTGAATGTTTCGTTGTTATCGGTGCGTTTAAACTCAATATCTAACCCTTCAGAGCGACCAATCCAGTTGCGCTGCATGGTTTTAACTTGCTCTGGCCAATCTTCTAACTTGTCTAAGTCGTCAAGTAGCTCTTGCGCGTAGTCAGTGATTTTAATAAACCACTGTGGAATTTCTTTTTGTTCAACTACAGCACCTGAACGCCAACCGCGACCATCAATAACTTGCTCGTTAGCAAGTACTGTTTGGTCTACTGGATCCCAGTTTACCGTTGACATTTTTTTGTACACTAGGCCTTTTTCGTAAAGCTTAGTGAAGAACCACTGTTCCCATTTGTAATATTCTGGATGGCAAGTTGCGATCTCACGATCCCAGTCATAACCAAAACCTAATTGCTTAAGTTGGGTACGCATGTAATCGATGTTCTCGTAGGTCCATTTTGCTGGCGCAGTTTTATTTTTAATTGCCGCATTTTCAGCCGGTAGACCAAACGCGTCCCAACCCATAGGTTGCATTACGTTTTTGCCTTGCAAGCGTTGGAAACGAGAAACAACATCACCAATCGTGTAGTTACGCACATGACCCATGTGGAGTCGGCCGCTTGGGTAAGGGAACATAGAAAGGCAATAATACTTTTCTTTGCTCTCGTCTTCAGTGGCTTTAAATACTTGGTTTTCTTCCCAGTAGGCTTGGACTTTTGACTCTATGTCTTGCGGGTTATATTGCTCTTGCATCTACGGTTCCAGACTTCTTGCAAACTAATAAAAAATTGCCGTTAGGATACCCCAAAAAAAGCACTAATCACAGCGTCAAATCAGTGGATTTTATATGAAATTAGTTTTCAGGGCAGGTTAACCTATACTTGTGTAAGGTATAGGTTCGCTAAACACAGTTCTGAAGGAGTAAACAATGGCTGATTATAAGACGTGGTTAACAGATTTGAGCACATGGTTAAAAGACGTAAAAGATCATGAGCTAAAAGATGCGATGGATAAGTTTATTGAATCTGAACAAGCGCTAAAAGATTTAGGACAAGAAAAATTAACTTTATACAGTGAATATTTAAAGCGCGATATTGAGCACATCCAAGAGCACGATCAACACTATGGTTCCCTTGCATGGCAAGAGCTTAAAGAGTCTTTGTGGTTTGAACTTTCACATATCGAAGACAAAACTCAACTTGAGTGGCAAGCATTAAATCAAGATTTTAAGCACAATGGGGTATATCACCAAGGCGAATGGATAGCCATGGGCACATTAGTATGTAAGAATTGCCAATATAGTTATGATATTTACCACGCTACGCAAATTACAGCGTGTTCGCAATGTGATGGTATCTACTTTAGCCGAAAGGCACTACAACCTTAAATAGTTAGTGAACAGTGCCTTTTAGTGCACTGATGCCACCTTACAAAATCAACGAATATGTTGGTATAAAAAGAAGTTAGAATGACGAAGAAACTGCTGCCTTTATCTGTGTCGGCCCTTGCGCCGACAATTTCACTTAATCATGTACAAACGTGCATGAACAATCCATATCCTGAAACCTTGACTTTCATCGGTCAACAGCGGGCGCAAAGTGCGCTTGATTTCTCGTTAGGGATGGAATTACCTGGTTACAATGTGTATGTAATGGGGGAGGCCGCGCATGGTCGGTTTACCTTAGTCAAAGATAAACTTCAAGCACACAGCAAAGGCCGGCCAACACCAAATGAGTGGTTATACGTTAATAATTATGACGACCACCGCGAGCCTATCGCAATGTTTTTACAAGCAGGTCAAAGTAAACAGTTAGCTGATGATATTGACTCATTTATTGATGAAGTACTCGACACCTTTCCTGCAGCGTTTGATAACCCAGCGTACCAGCGTAAAAAGAAAAAAATCGACCGTGAATTTAACGACGCTTACGATAGCGCAATTACTGCTGTGGAAATTGCCGCGCTTGAGCAAAGTGTTGCCTTAATTGAAGAAAAAAGTGTGGTTGGATTTGCCCCGCTGATTGATGGCAAACAACTAAGCGATGCTGAATTTGCTGAGCTTGATGATGAATTGCGTGAACAATTTTATGAAGTAATTGAAAAACTCGAAGATGCACTCATTGAGGCACTGATTGAGTTGCCACGTTGGAAACGTGAATCATCTGAAAAACTCCGTAATTTAAAAAAATCCACCGCAGAGCTGGCTACTAAGCCATTACTAAAAGATCTTGAACATAAATATGCTGCGCACATTGGAGTATTACGCTATCTAAAAGACATCCGCGTGGAAATTATTGATGCGGTACTTGAGTGGCTCGATGATGAAGATGTTAGCGACGAAAACAAAGAAGATTTTGACCGTAAAGGGATGCTTACCGACTTTTTTGCACCTAATATTTTAGTTGAATTTAAAGAAGGTGATGCTGCCCCTGTGGTGTATGAGCCAAATCCTACCTTTGGTAATATTTTTGGAAAAATTGAATATGCTACTTCACAAGGCTCATTGATCACCAGTTATCGATCGATTCAGCCGGGGGCACTGCATCGCGCTAACGGTGGTTATTTGATTATGGACGCTGAAAAAGTGATGGCTAATCCACAAGTGTGGGATGGTTTAAAGCTGTCATTAAAAACTCATCAAATCAAAAATGATTTACCGTATCAAGATAGTGCTGTTGGCAGTAGCTTTACCTTGCGTCCACAGTTGATCCCGCTTGATGTAAAAATTATTTTACTCGGCTCGCGTGAGTTGTATTACACCATCGGTGAATATGACGAAGAGTTTGCTGAGCTGTTTAGAGTGTTAGCCGATTTTGATTATTACCTGCCAAGCAGTGATAAATTACAGTATCAATTTATCACTAAAGTGATAGAGTACTGTGAGCAGACGCTAAAGTGTAGTCTAACTGAGTCAGCGATGGCACGATTACTGAAATTTAGCTACCGCCAAGCAGAACATCACAATAAGCTTTCAGCTCGTTTTGCTGATGTGTTAGAGCTAGTGGCAGAAGCCAGCTTTTATACCAAGCAAGATAACTTAACTTTAATTGATGCCCATCATATTGATGAAGCGATTGAAGGCAAGCAATATCGTACTGGGCAAATTAGCGAAAATATGCTCAGCGATATCAAAGAAGGGCATACCTTAATTGCCACCGACGGTCATGCTGTAGGTAAAGTAAATGGTTTAACAGTATTACACATTGGCGATACTTCTTTTGGTACTCCGGCACGGATCACCGCCACGGTTTACGCTGGTGCGGATGGGGTAATTGACGTTGAGCGCGAAGCTGAGCTGGGTAAAGCCATTCACTCCAAAGGTGTCATGCTACTGACTGGCTATTTAGGTAATAAATATGCGCAGCAATTTAGTTTAACGCTCAGTGCTAATATCGCCATTGAACAAAGTTATGGCTACATTGATGGCGACAGTGCGTCATTAGCTGAGTTGTGTGCGCTTATTTCTGCAATTACTAGCTTACCTATTAGCCAGTCAATTGCACTGACTGGTTCAATTAACCAGCACGGTGACGTGCAAGCCATTGGCGGTGTAAACGAAAAAATTGAAGGGTTTTTTAAGCTTTGCAAAATGCGTGGTTTAACGTCTGCGCAAGGAGTAATAATTCCTAAATCAAATCAAGTAAACTTAGTGCTTGATGACGAGATCCTCAATGCAGTAGAGCTTGGCAAGTTTCATATTTATGCAGTTGAAACGGTTGACCAAGCGCTTAATTTACTGATGGATATTGCAGCAGGCGAGTTGAGCGACGGGCAATATCCTGAAAACTCAGTTAACGGCATTGCCTTAGCCCGTTTAAGTGAAATTGCAGATATCGTTAATGGCGATAACGACGAAAAAGAACACGAGAAAGAATAATCATGATCAACATTATTTTGGCGATTATCATCGCCATTTTATGCTTTTTGATTTTTCAAAATAGCAAAAAAGTAAAGCAACAAGCGGTCGCTAATGCGCAAATCGAAGCCGACTTTTTAGTGGCAAACAGCAAGGTTGAAGGGGTTATTGAGACCGCATCTGGTCTGCAATATAAAGTTGTTAGCAGCAGTGGTAGTGAGGCAAGACCAAGCCCAACTAGCATGGTGAATGTGCATTATCACGGTACTTTGCTAGATGGCAGTGTATTTGACAGTTCTGTTGAGCGTAATAGCCCAATCAGTTTTGGTTTAAATCAGGTAATAAAAGGCTGGACTGAAGGCTTACAACTGATGAGTGAAGGCGATAAATACACCTTTTATATCCCTCACCAATTAGCTTACGGTGAAAAACGTGTTGGCAGTATTCCTCCAGCCTCTTTACTTATATTTGAAGTTGAATTACTTAAAGTAGAGTCTTAGTTGAAAAAAATGGCGAAATAAATACATTCGCCATTTTAAACAACTTTTACATGGCTTCTAGCTTGATACCACGTGTTTCTTTTATATATTTAACAATAAAAAATACGCTAATAAAGGCCGAAATAGCATAAAACCCATAGGCACCAGCTAAACCAATACTACCGAGCATAATCGGGAAGGTCATGGTAATTGTAAAGTTGGCAAGCCATTGCGCACTTGCTGCAACAGCTAAAGCAGCCCCTCGAATACGATTATTGAACATTTCGCCTAATAGTACCCATACAACAGGTCCCCAGCTTAAGCCAAAAAATACCACAAAGAGATTAGCCATGATAAGTGCAAACGTGCCCATACTGTCAGTTAATGCAAGTTTACCTGCCGCATCGAGGCCTGCGCTACCAAAGGTATAAGTTAATGCACTTAAACTAATAAACATACCAATACTACCTACTAGTAATAATGGTTTTCTGCCTACTTTATCGATAAGCGCAATTGCTATAAAAGTAGATAAAATATTGGTAGTACCCGCTAATACATTGATGAATAAAGATTGTGATTCATCAAAACCCGCTGCTTGCCAAAGCTCAGAGCCGTAATAAAAGACCACATTAATGCCTACAAATTGCTGAAAAACAGACAAAGCGATACCAACCCATACGATTGGGTGTATTTTCTTTTTACCGTCAATAAATAAGTCACGAATACTTGGTTTTTTATCGCCATGAAGTGACTGCTTAACATCGTTTATTTGTGATTGGGCATCATCATTAGATATTTTTTTAAATACAGCTTTGGCTTTTTCTAATTGGCCTTGGGCAACTAAATAACGCGGCGACTCTGGTATAAATAATACTCCCAACAGAAATAATCCTGCAGGTACAAGTTCTGCCCAAAACATCCAGCGCCAAGCCGCCAGCTCAAGAATAAAAATACCTTCAGCGCCGTTTGCCGCCGAAGCGATCAGGTAATTACTTAAAAAAGCAGCAAATAAGCCAAGTACAATCGCTAATTGTTGCAGTGTTGCTAATCGTCCACGCAAAGCCGCAGGTGCGACTTCAGCAATGTAAGCGGGTGCCAATACAGATGCAGCGCCAATACCGAGACCACCAAATAGACGATAAAAAATAAATTCAGCGGAGCTGTCTGCAATGCCTGAACCAAACGCGCTAATGGCAAATATTACTGCAGTGATGATCATAATTGAGCGGCGGCCAAATTTATCAGCAAGCGGGCCCGCAATCAGCGCACCAAGAGCACAACCCAGTAAAACCGACGCAACATTAAACCCTGTTGCGACGCTGCTTGAGTTAAATGTTTTGCCAAGCGCCGACACAGTTCCGTTGATAACCCCGGAGTCAAAGCCAAATAAAAAGCCACCAATTGCTGCAACGCCAGATATAAATATAACGTAAAGTAGAGAATGGGTGTTTGTTGATAAAGAGTGATTCGGGCTATTAATCTTGCCCGACGATAAAGGTGTTGTCATGGTGATATACCTGGTTATTGTTGTAACGAATTATATAGTAGTGTGAGGCGACGCATATTTTAACATGATTTTATCGGGGCTGACTCTTTCATAACTAATATTAAAGTTATTATTAAGCACTTCGAGTAGACCTTTAACATCGCCAGTTTTGAACATGCCTGCAACGTGTACTTGCTTCAAACGTTCGTCATCAGCAAGCTCAAAGTTAATATTGGTATAGCGGCTAATTTCGGTCATTGCGTCGCTAAGTGATTCGCCTCTGAAAATGATACTCCCTTGACGCCAAGATAAGTTTGCTGCCACATCAATCGCGTCAATTTTTTCAACTTTTTTGGTAATTTCACCCTTAAAGTCTAAATTGAGTTTTTCACCCTTTGATACCGGCGTGGAATGCAGCGATACATCTTTTGCAACTCTAGAAGTGCCATTATTGGAGAGGTTAGGTACAGCGGTTGTATACTGCTGAGCAACTAATACTTTTCCATCGGTAACAATAAGTTCTATTTGTTTATTGTTTACCTCTACATTAAACGCAGTTCCAACGGCTTGGATTATTTTATTACCAGTGACGACACTCAAAGGCCGTGAGGTATCATGTGCGACATCAATATGGATCTCACCACGAAGAAGATTGATTACTCGGGCTGATGGAGTGTATTTAATATGGACAAAACTATTTGTATTGAGTGTTATTTTACTTTGGTCAGGCAAAATAATATCTTTACTTTCTCCAATCGCAGTTTGAAAGTTTAATTGTTTTGCTACTACCGCAGATTTATTCGCTTGGTTAAACAGCGAAAAATTAAATGTTTCTTGAAAAAAGCTAAGCGCAACAGCCAATAAAATGGATGCTGCTATTGCGCCTAACCACACAGGGAGTTTTTGTTGTTGTTTTGATGCTTGTGGAAATAAGTCTGATAAACGACTTAACTCACTCATTTTATCCCACAATTGTGCAACTTCTAGCAGAACCTCAACATTTTTGTAAGAATCTCCAAGCCAAGCTTTAAGTGCTTCTTTTTCATCGCTGCTAAGGTTTCGGTCAAGTTTGGCTAGCCACTCACTCGCTTGATCTAAGCGTTCATCTTCAACTTGATTACTATCTTGGGAAGATTGATGGATCTGATGAATGTTACTCATATTTGCCTCCTGCACTGAGGTTTGCTGAAGGGGCTGGCTCATTATAGGTGCTTTTATTTGATTGACGCATAAACAGCGTACATCTTTTCATGCCTGTTGCAATATGCTTTTCCACGGTACTTTCACTAAGCTCCAATTGTGCAGCTATTTCACGCTGCGAATAGCCATACACTTTTTTTAATACAAATACTTTTCGACACTGTATCGGAAGCAATCTTACGGCTTCACAAAAATTCGAAAATTCATTATCGGTAAGTGTGCTCTCATACATCTCATCTTTGTATTGTTCACACAGAAGTTGCTCAAGCGCTTCCATATTATCAATACCGTCGACCAAGCGTATATTGGCCTGTTTTTGATAATCTAATGCTAAATTACGCGCAGTTTTATAGATAAATGACTTGGGAGAGTTAATATTGTCGCTGTTTTCAATTTTGCATATACGCACATACGTTTCTTGCACAATATCTTCAATTTCATGAGGTGGCACAATTTTAGCCACAACTCGCGAAATGCTTTTTCTTGAGACTAAATAAACCTTGTGAAGTAGTGTGTCTTTCGTCATTAACGTTTTCTCATCGGATTTAGCTCTGCTGTTATTATTTTTATGCCAATACTTAGTAAGACGATTGAGATAAAAAAATCCACTAGGCAAAAACCATTTAATCGCATTTTTTTAATATAACGTTACCCATTGCCCTTTACCGATCTATTTCTCGTTTTGCTTAAAGCTTGTAATTACAGTGTTAATTGTACTACAGTTTTTAGCAATCAAGAGTTCGGGTCTTGGCGCTAAGCTACTTAGCATCGTATGGTGCTTCTTTGGTTGTTAAAAAAACAGCGTACAAATTATCTTAATTTACATCACTAAGTACTTAGATATTTACACCCAGATAGATACTTTAAATACGATTTAAACTTTTTAATTACTTGTTCTAATTGACGATATGCAGCAATTTTAGAAATGGGTTTAGCGGATAAAAACAGCAATTACTTTGCAAGCGAAACATTATTCAAAATTGAATATTTCGCCGTTGTATTTTAGTAATAATAAAAACAAAAAGGCTTAGCAATTTTCAGTATGACTAGTCAAAAATATATATTATTTGTAAATAATCGAAAATATTTATGGGGGAAAATAAAAACTCACTCGTCTTTGTTTTGTGTATGGCGAAAAACCATGCACATGAAATATCAAACATCTCAGCTTCATTTTTGTGTACTGGTTTTGGTTTTTACTTTGTTTAATACAGAGGCTCAAGCAAATACCAAAAATGGCAAGATTATGTTTGATATTCCAAGACAAAGGGCTGATCTATCGCTGATTAATTTTGCAGAGCAAGCTGATATTACCTTGTTGTTTCCGTTGGATAAAATCCAACAGTTGCAGACTAATAATATTACTGGTGAGTATTCAATAATAACTGCATTAAATAGTTTACTTGCAGGGACAGGCTTGCAATCACATGTCAGCGAAGATGGGCAAATATCTATTTCGATAGATCCACGCTTCGAGAGAAATGACAACATGACTAATTATAAAAAAAACGGGGTGGCGAGTGCCGTACTCGCAGTGCTTAGTAGCGTTACACTACCTGCAGTAGCCGATACCGCAGAACAAGGACCGGAAATAATTGAAGTAAGAGGAATAAGAGGATCACTTGGACGCGCAATGGATGCTAAACGTGAAGCGGGTGGAGTCGTCGATTCTATTTCAGCAGAAGATATTGGTAAATTCCCCGATACTAACTTAGCTGAGTCATTGCAACGTATCACCGGTGTTTCGATTGACCGTTCCGGCGGGGAAGGGCAATTAATCACGGTACGGGGATTCGGCCCGCAATTTAATACCGTGTTAGTCAATGGCCGCCAAATGGCATCTGAAAACCAAAGCCGAGCATTTAGTTTTGATACTATCGCGTCGGAGCTGGTAAAGAGTTTAGATGTATTTAAAACATCAACAGCAACAAAGCAGTCAGGCGGTATAGGCTCAACAATCAATGTAAATACCGCTCGTCCATTTGCTATTAATGGCTTTAAAGTAGCCGGCAGCATAAAAGGTATTTATGACGACAATAGTGAAGAAACAACGCCAGAGGTATCAGGATTAATTAGTAATACATTTAATGACGATACCCTAGGTTTGTTATTCGCTGTTTCACGTCAAGAACGTAGAACCCGGTTAAATCAAGCACAAGTAGATGGCTGGTTAGAAAATGTTGGCGTGCCTAAGCCGCAAACACAAAGCGGACAAGCTTATACTGGCAATATTTTTTCTCCCCGTAATTATGATCATAAAGTAACCACAGAGACGCGCACTCGCACCAATGCTAATTTAGTTATTCAATATGCCCCGTCTGATGATGTAGTGATTACTGGCGATGCACTGTATTCTGATTTTGATGTTGAAGCCGATACAACGTCTTATGGACACTGGTTTACTGCACCCAATTTAGAAGGGTTTGGTAATGCTGATGGACCAACTGTTGACGAAAATGGCACGGTGATTGATCTTTATCAAGAAGTTGGGCTTGCAACGGATATGCACGCTAAAAAATTCGATCGTTTAACAAACTCCAGTGCGCTTGGGCTTAATTTACAATGGCACGTAAACGATAATTTAAAAATGAATTTTGATTTAAGCCATTCAAAGGCTGAGCGTGAAGCAAATAATGGCCGAGGTGATCAGTTATCTTTGATTGGTTATGCAAACCGTGTGCGCTTTCAAGTTGATCAAGGGATCTTACCTTATGCGAGTGAGTTTGCATCGGCTGATGACAGTATTTACAGTGGTCAACAGGAGCTAGATGGCAGCGCATATAACCCGGCAATTAGCCCTGATGGGGTCTCAAATCATTTAGATCCGGCAAATAGCCGAGCTCATGTTATGTTGCGTCGTGGCTGGGCGGTCGAAGATACCGTTGATCAATTTCGTTGGGATAGTACATGGTACAACGATGGTTATACGGGTCTTGTAGCCGTAAAATTTGGTGCAATGTATTCATCCGAAACTAAAAGTCTTGAACGTTGGGATAATGAAGGTGTAGGTATACATTGTACTTTCTGTGGTTACCCAGATATGCCTAGTATGGACGGACTCGCACAGTTTGTATTTGATGCCGGCGATGACTTTTTAGATAACGTCAGTGGCAGTGGTCGTATGCCAACATCTTGGCTTGCACATGATGGTGAAGCAAACTTTGCTTATCTTGAGCAATATGCCGCTGCAAATGGGCAGCCAATTAGCTTTGATGCAGTAAAGCGTAACAAGTCATTTGAAATAACAGAAGACACAATTGCTTTATATAGCGAATTTGATTTTGAATCAGAGCTTGCGGGTATGCCCTTGTTTGCCTCAGCTGGGTTTAGGTATGAAACGACTGATGTTGAAGTGAACGGAAGCGATGAACCAGTTAACTCATTGTCAATTTTAGATAAAACAGAAATGTTAGCTAATTATGGCAATGTTCAATCTATTTCAGCTAATTCTGACTATGAAGCCATTTTACCTAATTTTAGTCTTAAGCTCGAAATCAATGATGACTTAATTGCCCGTGCTGCGGTATCACAAACAATCACTCGACCGACGCTCGATAGTATGTCACCGGTAACAGTGATAGAAACAACGCGGCAAGGTGGCAATTTAACATCCAGCTCTGGTAATCCAGCGTTAGCTCCTTTTACTTCTGATAACTTAGATCTATCTCTTGAATGGTACTACGGCAATGCAAGTTATGTATCGGCAGGTTATTTTAGAAAAAATGTTGCTAATTTTATTATCAATACCACTGAAGACTTAACCTTTGAACTGCCCGGTGGCGGTCTACTTACTGATCCTTCCACAGGTAATGATGTTGATAGTCCAGATCCAGCAGACACCACGGCGGTGTTTACCAATACCATACCAAATAACAGTGAATCAGCAATTGTTGATGGGTGGGAGGTTGCTCTACAGCATACTTTCGACAGTGGCTTTGGTTTTATGGTTAATGCCACTATTGTAGATAGTAACAAAGAGTTAGATGCTGCAGATATTACTCAAGTGTTTGCTCTTACAGGCTTAAGTGATTCATATAATGTGGTAGGTTTTTATGAAAATGATTCTTTTCAAGCTCGCTTAGCTTACAACTGGCGAGACAGCTTTGTGCAATCGTTAAGTCAACTTAATGGTGATGGTGTAACTATTGTAGAAGACTATGCACAGCTTGATGCGAACATTAGTTATGATTTAACAGAACACGTCACAGTCTTTATTGAAGGCATTAATCTAACTCAAGAGTATGTTCACAAACGAGGTCGTTTTGCTAATCAAATGCTACAAATTGAAGACAGCGGTCGACGTTTCATGTTCGGTATTCGCGGTAATTTCTAGGCATTAATCGGGTAAATAAAGTGACTTTTATGTATTGATTAAAAGTCACTTTTAATTGTAATCCACGCGAGTATTAAAATGAAACAACAAGAAAAAAGCATAAACACAGTGATTGTCGTGGGTGGTGGTATTGCGGGTTGGTTAACTGCGGGGCGATTGGCTGCAGAGCATAAGAGTAATACGGACGTTGGCGTCAAGGTCACGTTAGTTGAATCGCCAAACGTACCAATTATTGGCGTTGGTGAAGGTACTTGGCCAACAATGCGCAGCACTTTAATCGCTTTGGGTATTAGTGAAATCGACTTTATCCGTGAGTGTGACGCTAGTTTTAAACAAGGTGCTAAGTTTGCACAATGGGTGGATGGTGGCGAAGATGATTATTATTATCACCCATTGGTTTTACCGCAAGGATTCACTAAAACAGATATGGCAGGATATTGGTTAAACGATGGCGAGCAATCATCATCGTTTTCTAATGCGGTATGTTTTCAAGAAGCACTTTGCGAGCAAGGTCTTGCGCCAAAGACGATCAGAACGCCTGAATATGGCGCTGTCGCCAATTACGCTTATCATCTAGATTCAGCTAAATTTGCAGTGTTTTTACAAAAACACTGCATCGAAAATTTAGGTGTAACCCATATTTTAGCTGATGTTACTAAAGTTAACAGCATCGAAAATGGTGATATAGGTAGTTTAACAACAAAGCAGGCCGGAAATATAAGTGGCGATTTATTTGTTGATTGCAGTGGTTTTTCATCGTTATTGCTCGGAGGTCATTATCAAGTGCCGTTCAAATCTTATCGTGATGTTTTATTCATAGATACGGCTTTAGCAGTACAGGTACCCTATGAAAATGACAGTAGCCCAATCGCTTCACATACCATCTCGACGGCGCAAGAAGCAGGTTGGATCTGGGACATAGGTTTACAACATCGCCGTGGTGTTGGTTATGTGTATTCGAGCAAACACAGTACTGAATCACAAGCAAGGGCAAGACTTGCCGACTATATAGGCGATAAGATTGATTCACTGACAATCAGAAAAATTCCGATAGAAAGTGGCCATCGCAGTCACTTTTGGCAAAATAATTGTGTTGCTGTTGGATTGTCTGCTGGCTTTTTAGAGCCACTTGAAGCGTCTGCTCTTGTGTTAGTTGAGATGTCAGCGCAAATGATTAGCGAGCAATTGCCACCGACTCGCGAGGTAATGGATATTACAGCGAAACGCTTTAACGATACATTTCTCTACCGCTGGGGGAAAATAATCGACTTTTTAAAGCTGCACTATATTTTGAGTAAGCGCACCGATAATGCGTTTTGGATAGATAATCGCGATCCACAAACGATCCCACAAAGCTTGCAAGATTTAATGCAACTTTGGCAATATCGCGCTCCTGCTGATTATGATTTTGCGAGTAATAATGAAGTGTTTCCTGCTGCAAGCTATCAGTATGTCTTGTATGGAATGGGCTTTAAAAGTGATTACAGCAACTCACCTCACTTATTAAATGATAAAACATTTGCACAGAGTCAATTTGCTAAAAATAAACATATGATTCAGCAAGCAGTTTCAACATTACCTAGTAACAGAGAGTTACTTGATAAAATTAAGCTGCATGGGCTTAGTGCAATTTAATTGTGCTGTGAAATATAAAGAATAAAGAGAACAATATGACTAATTTAGTTGCAATTAATTACAGTGCTCACAAACATTTAAAAATTGATATCGCGAAAACTCAAGAACACAGTGCCACGCAAAATATGCTTCCCGTTGTGGTTGCTGAATTTAGCCAAGTATCTGTGCAACATCCGATCGTACTTGCTAAGAGTGGTGAAACAGGCGAATTTACCTTAACGGCATTATTAGGTTTTGAGCAACATGAAAATTTATTTTCGAAAGACGGTCAATGGCAAGGAGTTTACATACCATTACAGTTACAAAGGCAGCCATTTTTTGTCGGTGAAATACAAGCTGAAGAAGCGGGAGATTATGCGGTTTGTATAAACTTAGACAGCCCATCGATAGTTCGCGACTCAGCGCAAAATAACGTCAATGACATCCAGGTATTATTTACTGACAGCGGTGAAGATAGTGATTATTTTGTTAAAATGAAACAATGCTTAGGGTATTTATTGCAAGGCGAAATAGAAAATAAAGCACTGATTGACACATTGTTAGCACTTAATTTAGTGCAGCCTCTTTCCCTTGACGTTACCTTTTGCAATAAGCAAAGTTCACGTTTAAACGGTCTATATACGGTAAGTGAAGAGAAAGTAGCGGCACTAGCTCCTGAACAAATAGGGCGTTTACATAAAGCACAACAGCTTAAACCAATCTACACGATGATCAATTCATTGGGTCAACTGTATCCACTTATTGAACGTAAAAATCAGCAGTTTGTTAGTGTACATGACTAGTGCTACTTTTTTAAACCCGGCAATGAAAGTTACACGCTTAGTTGTTGGTAATGAGCGCATACCTGTTTTAGTGATTGATGATTTAAGTTTAAACTATAATGAACTCATCGCCTGTGCTTGTGAAAACGTTAATCATAGCTCGGCATTTACTGCATCTAATGGAGATTTATACCCAGGGGTTCGCAAACCATCACCGGCTAACTATAGTGAGCAACTTAAAGAGTTACTCCCTATCTTAAAATCGTCGTTCAATTTTATCGATAGCAATGGCATGAAAGTGGTTTTTTCTGCGTTTTCAATTGCCACAACACCGGTAACAAAATTAAGGCCCATTCAAATGTTGCCTCACTTTGATACTCCTAGTGTTAACCAGCTTGCTGCTGTGCATTTTTTATGTGCAAAAGCATATGGTGGAACGTCCTTGTATCGGCATAAAGCATCTGGCTTTGAACGTATAACACAGCAGCGACTCGCACCGTATCGTGCAATGATCAAACAGCAAGCCATTGCTCAAAGGCTCCACGAACGTCCTAGTTATATTTCCAGTGATACAACATTGTTTGAGCAAATAGCCTCACTAGAGGCGAAACCGAATAGGCTTATTGTATATCCAAGTAATGCCTTGCATTCTGGTAATATTAATCCTGATTTAGGACTATCTAGTAATCCATCAACTGGCCGTTTAACCATTAGTAGCTTCCTAGTCTTTGGGTAATAACAAATACTAGGAAGCTAAAGTAACCTGAGCGCAGATTTAGTATTTTGATTGAATGGCTGAGTTTGTAGATGTTATATCTAAAGTAGAAATATAAGTTATATCGTTTGTTTATTGGTAATACTGTAAAATAAACATGTACTTAAAAAGCTTGTGTAAGATAATTCATATAATTTTCGCGCTCAATGCTTTAAGTACTGCGCGGGTTCTATCGCGGGTATTGAGCTTTGCCAGTAAGCTTGATACATGATTCTTAACGGTTCCTTCAGCTAAAAAAATGGCTTGAGCTATTTCTTTATTAGATAGTCCAGCTGCGATCAGTTTTAAAATATCAGTTTCGCGTTCACTCAGCGGTTCAATTTCATTATCCCCAAAGGTCGACAGCTGTGCTGCATTTAGCTGATTTAATAACACTGGCTCTGCTAAGGTTTGTCCGTTGTACACACGATGGACTGCATGATGAAGCTTTTCGGTGTCGACATCCTTGAGTAAGAATCCATTAGCTCCTGCTTGCATTGCATCGACAAATAACTGCGGATCATCAAAAGTTGTTAAGATAATTACCTTGCAATCAAAATGCTGTTTGCGAAGTTGGGTTAGTGCTTCGATACCATTGACGCCAGGCATCCTAATATCCATTAATAGTACATCAATGGGATCAGAGGATAGCTGCTCGCATACTTTGATGCCTGAGTCGAGTTGCCAACAGACGGTAAATTCGTCCGCTAAAGAGAGTAAATTGGCGATCCCCTCGCGGATCAGTGCTTGGTCGTCGACAATGGCTAGTCTGATCATAATGTGTCCTTAAGGGGGAGGGTGACATGTAAGCAAAAACGCTCTGGCGTTTGCTTGATTTCCATACAGCCTTGATATTCACTTACCCGCTCTTTGATTGAGTTTAAACCACAGCCGAAATTCAAATCACTTTGTTGGGATTGCTGATTAATAATATCTAAGGCTAACATTTTGTTGGTCTGTGATAGTCGCACTTCAATGTGTTTAAATTGGCTATGCTTAATCGCATTGGTAATTGCTTCTTGACACACTCTTAATATACATTCGGCTTGCTTATGGGAATGGATCTGCAGCGCATTGTCGATGTTAACAGCAAAATTGTAACCAGGTAACCGATCTGCAATTTCATTGAGTGCTGTTTTTATATCAATATCACCGTCGGTACGAATACTGCGAACCATGTTGCGGATCTCACTCAGTAATGCTTTTGCTAAGTCGCGTGATTGGATCAATGTAGCATGAGAAGAGTCATCATTTGAGTTGGCTGTTTGCTGTGCGGCAAACTCTAAATTTAAAATTAATGCGGTAAGTTGATGGCCACAAATATCATGCAGGTCACGACTGATCTCAAGGCGCTCACCATGACGAATACTATCGGTTAGTAAACTTCGTGTAGAAGCAAGGTGTGCATTCATCAGTGTTAATGCTTTATTTGTTGCAGCTTCTTTGACGGCAACTTTACTGGCGGCAAACGAAAAAATCTCAAAAGCCAAGTAGACACTACTTAGTGTTAATTCATGCCACAGAGAAATAGCATTTTCTTTACTAAAAAAGAGCACCAGCACAAGTGAGCTATGAGCAGCAACCATCGGGACTAAAGCGTATCTCGAGCTAAAAATGAAAGGCAGTTGCCCTGCTATAATCACCAATAAAATATAAATTAATGGGGTGTGTAATATCCAGCCTAATATTAAAGTTGCCAGTATTTGTAAAAATATAAAACAGCTTAAACTGCGAGGATTTTGGTTTACACCATTTGTCAGTGTAATCACTAAAAAGCTTAGTATATACAGCATATAAGCGAGAAAACTGCTTAATAGCGATGTGGCTTGACTAGTTACTAAAGTAAGCGTCATAACTGTGGCGCAGCCTAGTAAGCCCGCTAATGTTAGTTGCCAGTTAATAGGTTTTTTTAGTGTCAATAAAGAGGGCGACTGCATTTCGCTTCCAGCAAAAAAACAAAGTGCTTTAGTTTACGTTAGCTTGTCTTTAAATAGCAATAAAACAGCAATGACTCATTAATTTAAATCAATAAAACAGTATGCGGGTTTTTAAACGCGATGTTAATAAATTTGCTTAATACTAAGACATAAACAAACTAATTTCAAAAAACATGACTTTTGGCACCTGTATTATATGTGGGACTTTTCTACAGTAGCTACATCAGCTTAGCAATAGGTGTTAAGCCACATTAGAAAGAGCTTGTTATGTTTAAAAAATTAGTTTTTACCAGTGCATTTGCAATCAGTAGCTTAGCTGCACAAGCTGCCGAATTAACGGTCGATATTGCGGGGATCACACAGCTTGAAGGTGATATATATGTGGTGCTTTATGACTCAGTCTCTGCTATGGAGTCAAATAAAGCCACGCTAGCATATAAAGGGGCCGTGACTAAGTTACAGACTACAGTAACATTTAGCGATTTAAGCGCCGGTGATTACGCCATTTTGGCTTACCAAGATTTAGATAATAATCAAAAGCTCAATCGTAATATGATTGGTATTCCTAATGAGCCATATGGTTTTAGTAATAATCCTCGTTTAATGGGGCCGCCAAGTTTTGACAAATTACGCTTTGCTGTCGGTGATGTTGATCACACTATTCAAATTTCGATTGATTAAGGATATTGCTATGTTACGTCGTGAATTTTTAAAAAAATCAACATACTTAGGCACATGCGCAATTATCGCTAGCCAATGCCCTGCGGTATTTGGAGCAAATGCAAAGCCACAGCCAAATCATTCTTCTGCTATACAGTCTTCTTTTTTAGGTTGGCAAGGGGTAACGGATAATATTGATCCACATTTTGAACCTTGGCAAGGTGAGCTACCCGTTCAGTTACAAGGTATGACATTTTTCCGCAATGGCCCGGGTATGCAAGAGCGGGCAGGGCAGCGTTATAGCCATTGGTTTGATGGCGATGGGTTTGTTAATCAATTTAAATTTTCACAGCACGGTGTCACTCATCAAGGAAAATTTACACAAACACAGAAGTTTGTCGAAGAGAGTAAAGCAGGAAGGTTTTTATATAATGGTGCAGGCTCAATAATTACTAATGCAAAACCGGCAAAAAATACCCAAGTATTCAATACTGCAAATACGGCATTGTTACCAATGGCCGGTGAGCTTTGGGCTATGTGGGAAGCGGGTACGCCGTATCGCCTTGATCAAGAAACACTCGCAACCAAAGGACAGGTTGATTTTGGGTCTGAATTAAATGGGGTTCCTTTTTCAGCTCATCCTCATGCTGATAGCGATGGTACGATTTGGAACTTTGGCGATATTTCTTTTACAGGTAAACCTTGCATTGTAGTGTATCAACTGACGGCGCAAGGAGGCATAAAACGCTATAAACTTTTACCACTGCCACATCATAGTTATATTCATGATTTTGCAGTGACAGAGCAGTATTTAATATTTTATTTGCCGCCCATGTTACAGCAACTGGGAGAAACTTATATAGAACGATTTAAATGGCAAAAACAATTAGGCAGTCGGGTATTAGTGGTTGATAAGCATAGTTTGCAAGTCGTTAACCAGATGGAGCTTGAAGCTGGATTTGTTTTTCATTTTGGAAATAGTTGGCAACAAAATAATGAACTAGTTGTTAACTTATGTCTGTATCCAGATGCAACTGTAATGACTGATGTAATGGCTAATATAGACAATCACCAAAATCGTATTGCGCATGAACCAGCTAAAGCAGCGCAGCTTAGGCTTAATCTTGTTACTAACAAGGTATCGATTAACTGGGCTGAACCATATATGGAATTTTTGCAATTTGATAAGCGTTTCGCTGCTAAGTCATCGGCTTTGCAGTATGGCGTAGGAATAAGCAAAAATAATCCACATAAAGAATTTAATGCAATCACAAGATTGAACACGCAATCAGGCCAAAGTCAAAGTTATAGTTTTGGTGATACAGCCCATGTTGAAGAGCCTTTATTTATAGCCAAAACAAATAGTAATAGAGAAGGGCAAGGTTATATCATTAATACGTGGTTGGATTATGGATCGGCTAAAAGTGGTGTTGCTGTTTTTGATGCGGAGAAAATAGGTCAAGGGCCGTTGGCTTCAATGCAATTACCCTATCATTTACCGCTGGGTTTTCATGGAGCAATAGTATAGCAAAAGCTAATTTACAGTTTGCAAAGCAAGTGTGTTTAATTGTTGCTTGGAATCTAACGGTAAAACTCCTTTGCCAGTGAGTTTAATACCGGCGCTTAGGTGCTTAACCATTAGTAGCTTCCTAGCCTTTGGGTAATAACAAAGGGTAATATTTTTGGAGAAGAAAGCTAAAGTCTTATTATTTTGTGCCGATATTATTACCAGGATAATTTTAAGGATGAAATATGAAGATCTTACCTGTTATTACTATTCCTGAAGCTCATGGGTTTCAAAGTAAATACGAAAAACGACTTGAAGAACAAGCAGCGCAAACAGAACAGCCTGAATATATTTTGTCTGAGTTTTTAGATGCTAAAGCGCAAGAGTATAGCGAAGATGATGTGAATTTTGCTGAACAGTATAACAATTTACAAAAAGTGTATGAAGATTTCGCTCAAAAGATCATCGTGCTACAAGAACAAATTAATAAATTAAAACAAGATCCAATTCAGCGAAATCTCAAGCTTGAAAGCCACAATAGCAACTTTATACAGCTGGAAAAAAATACCGAAGCGCAAAATTTAAAAATAGATCCTGAGCATACTGGTGCGAAAAAATACCGAGATTCTCAACAGCAAGAGCAAATTGATATATTAGTTCAGCAACTTAATGAGCTAAAGTCCAACCACGCAGAAATAAAGAAACAGATGATAGAAATGGTTATCACAGAGCTTAAAAAGCGAGATAACGAAGAATATGATTTTAAAAAATAATTTTAATATTTCCAATATAGCCGCTTAATTTACGCTATTTATGCTCAAAGTTAATATGCGCTAATTCAAGTTTAAAATTACCTTGCTGCTTTTTGGCGATCATAAGGCCCAATTGTTGTACATCTTTGAACGTTAACTCTGGTTGCTGCTCTAAGGTTTTACCACGGTAAGTGAGACTAAAGTCAGTTGGTGAGAATGTAACGACTTGCCATTGATCTTTTATCGTTTCAAATGAGGTTGTATACGCTGGTCCGTCTAGGTACTGACTCGTTCTTAAGCGAAGTTGATACGTTTTACCATCTCCTTTGAACCGTAAAGATATGAGATTGGCGTTTTCTTTATTAGTGTTTATTGTTGTGCGTATTGAAGCAAAGCCTCCATTATTTTCAAGAGAAACGTTGCCTGTAAAAATTAAGCTATTGTCCTTCTCATAAGCTTGGCTGGTCGATAAACCGCCCATTACTGAGTCATTAATGATGTACCAACTTTGCGCGGCGTTAAGCAAACCTGAAGGTAACAGCAAACTAACTGCTACAGCGGATGCAATATGGGTTATTTTCACGTGTATTCCTTAAAACTTTAACGATAGACTATTTAATACGTGTGGTTGAGAGAATTGTTCAATCATTTTTAAGTTCATGGCAAATATATAAATGTTTAGTCTATTATTGTGGTGATTATTTACACTCTGTTACAGTTATTCGCCGAACAAAGCTGCAATCCATTTTTATGTTGTTATGATGATATAAAATAACAACATAAGGATGGTTAAGTTGAAATTACGTACTTTTTTAACCGCAATAGCGATTGCGGTTGCGCCTACATTCTCACCCATAGCCGCGGCTTATGATACTCAAGATACGCGATTATTACGTTTTCCTGATATTCATAAAGAGTCGGTTACTTTTGTTTATGCCGGTGATATTTATATAGCAAATATCAAAACGGGTAAAAGCACGCGCTTAACAGATCACATTGGTTTTGAAACATTCCCTAAGTTTTCTCCAGATGGGAAAAGAATCGCTTTTTCAGCACAGTACAATGGTAGCCGCCAAATATATGTAATGAATCGCGATGGCAGTGATCTAAAGCAACTGACTTACTATAATGATGTTGGTGTGATGCCGCCTCGTGGTGGCTATGATTACCGTGTCCTTGATTGGACGCCTGATGGTAAACATATAGTGTTTCGAGCAAACCGTACACCTTATGGTAAGCGTGTGGGACGTCCTTACATGGTGCCTGCCGATGGTGGCTTAGAGCAGCCATTGGCCATACCTGAAACGGGTGGCGGCATGTTATCGCCTGATGGTAAGCAATACGTATATACACCAATTGATCGCGAGTTTCGTACTTGGAAGCGCACGCGAGGGGGCCGCGCACAAGATGTATGGATCTATGATTTAGAGCACAACAAGTCTACGCAGTTAACTACCGATAGAGCCACAGATCAGCAGCCTACTTGGGTGCATGACAATATTTATTATGTCTCAGACAGAGCATACACCTTAAACTTATATAAGCATCAAGACGGCAAAGCACCAATAAAAGTGACCAATCACACGGATTTTGATGTGCTTTGGCCATCGGCAGGCCCAGATGCCATAGTGTATGAGAATGGTGGTTATTTATACCGTTTTGACGATGCAACGCAGCGTGAAGAAAAGCTGACTATTAACGTACAGGGAAATCGTGAAGATACCATGCCTTATAGCAAAAATGTGGCTGGTTTTATTGATTCGATGGATGTATCCCATGATGGTAAGCGCGTGGTTTTTAGTGCCCGTGGAGAGCTGTTCTCAGTACCCGTTAAAAATGGCCCAACACGCAATTTAAGCCATACGCCTAAAGGGCGTGAAATTGCCGCTTCGTGGTCACCAAATGGCCGTTATATTGCCTATATGAGTGATGAAAGTGGTGAGTACGAAATTTATATCCAAGACCGAGCTAATAACAACAAGGTTAAACAACTGACAACTAATGGCACTATTTGGCGTTTTGACCCTGTTTGGTCTCCGGACAATAAAAAGCTATTGTTTGCAGATCTAAATCACACCTTATGGTGGCTTGATATAAAAACCGGCAAGCAGCATAAAATTGATACCGCCAAGTATGAAGAAGACGGCTTAACTACGTATATTTGGTCACCTAATAGTGAAGATGTTGTATTTGTTAAAAATAACGAAAATCGTTATGCCTCATTATGGCATTATAATTTAAAAGATAAACAAGTTACACGTCTGACCGACGATATGAGCAGTGAACGAAATCCGGCGTTTTCTCCTGATGGTCAGCAATTGTATTTTACTTCAGAGCGCGACTTTAACTTAACTTTTAGTAGTTATGAATTTGACTACATGTTTAATAATGCCACGCGAATTTATGCTGTTGCTGTCAATAGAAAAATCAAACCGCTGAATACGCCACTGACTGATGAAATAAGTATTGTTGACTCGAAAGCGGATAAAGACGATGACAAGTCAGCTAAACCGTTAAGCACTTATATTGAAAGTGATGGTTTTATGGATCGCGTTGTCGCTCTAAATGCTCTGGCCGGAAATTACAGTGCTTTAACTGCTGTAAAAGATGGCGTATTAACACTCTCTGCGGGTGAGCTAAAATTAATACCTATTGCCGTCGATGGCGAAATTGCCACCGTAGCGAAGGGGGTTAATAGCTATAAAATATCAGCGAATGCGCAGCATATCATTGCTCGCTCAGGTGATAATTACAGTGTAATTAAGCCAGCCGCTGAGCAAGATTTAAAAGCCACCCAGTTAGACTTGCAAAATATGATACTAAAAATTGACCCGCAAATAGAGTGGGCGCAAATGTATCGTGAAGGCTGGCGGACATTACGTGATTGGTTCTACGATGAAAATCACCACGGCCAAGATTGGGATGCTATTTTAAAACGCTACCAACCAATGGCTGATGCAATCGCACATCGCGCCGACCTTGACTATGTGCTAAGCGAAATTGCCGGCGAGATTAACTCCGGGCATATTTATGTCAACTCTGGCGATATGCCAACTGCAACACGTTTACAGCATGGTTTATTAGGCGTAGAAATTAGCGCGCATAAATCCGGTTTTGTAAAAATCGAAAATATCTTTAAAGGCGAAAACTGGCACGAGAACTTCCGCTCACCACTCAACGAGCCGGGCGTTAACGCAAGCGTTGGTGACTATATTGTTGAGGTAAATGGTCGTTCAGTAAAAGATGTGGTTAACTTTTATGAATTACTTGAAAACACCCAAGGTAAATCGGTTGAGTTATTGCTTAGTAAATCCCCGAGCCTGAAAAAAAGTTGGAAGGTAACAGTTAAACCAATCGCAAGTGAAACCGGCTTACGTTATTTACAATGGACGCATAGCCGTGCTGAATATGTAAATAAACTATCCGACGGTCGTATTGGTTATGTACATTTGCCAAACACACATTACGAAGGTAATCGTTCGTTATTTAAAAACTTTTTACCGCAAACTAGCAAAGAAGCAATGATCATAGATGATCGCTACAATGGCGGTGGTTTTATCCCAGAGCATATGATCACTTGGCTGGCACGTAAACCGCTTAACTACTGGAAGCGTCGTGGCGTTGAGCCAACTAAAACACCACAGTTTGCCCATGATGGACCAAAAGCCATGCTGATCAACGGCTACTCCAGTTCAGGTGGTGACGCACTACCGTATTACTTCCGCCAAGCAGGTTTAGGTAAACTAATTGGCACTCGCACTTGGGGTGGGTTAATAGGTATCTCTGGTAACCCAGGGCTTGTGGATGGTGGTTCAGTTATTGCTGCCACCTTTAGAATACTCGACAATGACGGTAACTGGATCATCGAAAATGAAGGCGTAAGCCCAGATATCGAAGTGATTGACCGTCCAGAGCTTATTCAAGCTGGGCAAGATCCGTCGATTGAGCGTGCCGTAAAAGAGCTGTTAAAAGAGCTTAAGGCAAACCCGAAAAAACCCTTGATTGTGCTGCCAGCTCCAACAGAGTTTGGTAAGTAGTAAGGTTAATAGGTATTAAAAACTGAGCCAGCATTTGCTGGCTTTTTTATAGCTTTTTGCGCTGAAGTTCGTACTTAAATTTGTCGGTCGCCATTTATGGTGAAAAGGAACGTATAAGATATGTACTGAATTTTAACTGTTAAATAGTTCATCTAATCTAAAATATTCAACACCATCACCTGATTGTTTACTGATATTACACATTTTTATGGCAACTTGTTTGCCCGTGATAGGGCGATACTTTCTTAAACCAGGCAGCATACATAAAATTGGTAACAATACACTGCCAAGCTTTTCACCAATACGAAATTCGTTATTACGCTCGCCAAGTAATAACGATGGCTGAATAATACTAATGCGTTTAAATGGCAGTTCTTTGACAGTATTTTCAAGTTCACCTTTCATTTGTAAATATGCGTTACCACTATTGGCATTTGCACCACTGGAGGATACTAGCAAGTAATGGTGTACTTCGTGTTTTGCAGCAAGTTCAGCGACTTTTAACTGATAATAAAAATCAACCTTACGCTGAGCGGCTATAGAGCCAGCTGCTTTTTTTGTCGTGCCTAAACATGAAAATAATATATCCGCTTTAAAAAGCGCAGCGTGTTGAGCTAAATGGTTAAAGTCCACTACATGATTAACGACTTTGTCACTGTTATAACTAATAGGGCGACGCGTTAGGGTGATAACTTTACTGATATGAGTTGCCACAATTAATTCTTCAACTAAGTGACTGCCCACTAAGCCAGTTGCACCGACAACAATAGCGACTTTATTAAGCATAAGTATCCTCAAGTATTAATTTTATTTGTGAGAACTGGGGGTGATTATAATATCACTTATCAAAAGTCTAATAGTGGCTAAAGTTATAGCTTACTATTAGACTGATAACTATTAGATTTCTTTTTTTAACAAGACGATAGGGGATAAAATATGTTTTATCACTTGTTCATATTTACTGTCATCGGTTAAATCTGGGGCATGAAGATCTAGACCAATTTCAAAGTCATAATTTTTGCCATCAGGAATGTAGTACTGTACGGCAAGGCTTATTACCGGCCTAAATTCGACTGACTTTTGAGGTATTGTTACGATATGTTGCTCAACACCATTCCAATTAGCAGTGCCATCAATAACTTTTATTGAGGTTTCTTGCGGCTGAATAACTAACAGAGTATTAATATTTGGATATGCGCTTTTAACGTTATTAAACGTGTATTGCATTGCTGTTTGTATTAGTTCTAAGTTAAGTTTACCTGTTTTTGTGTTGAAAGCACCGCCTTGTTTCATAATAAAACTATCAAAAAATCTTTGTGCCTGCGGATTTAGGTTAGTTAAATTATATTTTTTTGAGAAGTTGACCACGTTATTGTCAAATGCTTCTCGGTATAATACTTTGCTACCGGTATTGGAGGTTGGCAACCATATATAGGCAAGATCGCTATGGGTAGGTGCGTTGACTAATGTGATTGCACTAATCCTCACTTCAGGATCGCTATTATATTGAATCAGTTTACACCCGACTAAATTTAGTAAAGTCATGATGATTAAAAAAAGCTTCATCATTTTTTTGTTTTCCAAGTGTCAATTGTCTTTAGTGCAAATTGTAACGCGTTGTCTAATTTTGTAGGATCTTTAAATAATTTATCAGCATCTTTAACAATAATTTCTTCATCGCTGTTAAATTGTGCAACTAATTCAATACCCCCAGAACCTGTTGTTAACAGTGTATCGTGTTCATCTCTAATACGGATATATAGTCGGCTCCCAGGAACATAACCTTCTTCGTTCTGAAATAACGATACAAATATATCTCCACCATCAGCGCCGCCTTCAAGGTAAGACTCTTCCTGACCATACCATTTTGCCACATGTCCTAATAGAATACTGTTAGTAAATTCTGCTCTAACAGTATCTACGCCCGCAAATACAAACGCACTTATACCTAATTTAGCTTTTGTTTTAGCAAGCGCTTTTTTCCAGATTTCATTACGTAGGTTTTCATTTTCCTGACCTGTAAGAGGGTCGTACAAATTATCAGCATTGTCTAATAACTGATAATAAAGATCATAAACCTCGCTGGCATCGACTACTTGAAATCCGCGATCTTCAAGTGCTTTTTTTATAGGTGTTTTATAATGATCTGCCAACTGTTGTTCAAAATAACTGAGCTCTTCTTCAACATAAAAACCACCAAGCCCAAGTATCTGATGGTTTGATTTTAGTTGTGCAGTATTCATGTAATTGGGTGAAGAGTTACACCCACTTAATGTTATAAGGATAAAAATAGTATAAATATATCTCATAATAATTCCTGAAAATGAGTGTTAAGTTAAAGTAATTTGATTCCGATTTTAGCGAACGAGGTGAGGGTCAGGTATCTATATTCGCTACCTCCAACTTGCGAACGCCAGTTGATCGTAGTTTTTTTATTATTCAAACCGCTATCAGTATAAAAAATTAGGTATTTTGCCTCGCTTGGCAGAGTAAACTGTGTTTTGTAGTAAAGCTTACCGTCCAAACCTAAGATTGTTGGTAAACCATTTTGCCATGCTTCATAGGGTTTGAGGTGTTGAATAATCTGTTTTGACTTATCCAAAAGCAATAACTGAGGATAGACAAGCGTTGCATTTTGAATAAATACGCCATTAGCGTAGCTAAAAACTTGGGCAAAACGACTATCGCTAGGTTTTTCAATTGCAATAAATGGACTTTTCTCATCGCCAAAAAGTCTTACAGGCTGCTTTTTCAAATCAAAATGAATAAACTGCTTTGTTTGTTGCGCTACGAATGTAATATCGTTTAAGTTAATACAACATACCGTGTGATTCTTTAATATTGCGAGATCATTTTTAGCCGAATTCGCGCAGCCTGATAACAAAAGAAGTAAGAGCAATACAATTGTTAACTTTTTCATAAGTATTTTAATTATTATTAGTATATAGATAGTATCTAATATGCAATAAGACTGAAATATATAAATTGCTAATATGTGACACAATGTAAATGAAATGAAAGGTGATGAATTTAAACTGGTTTATTACAGGCTCAATGGTTTGTAATTAAACAGATAAACTAAACATCGGTCTGCGTTTAAACGAGCAATAATCTTTTTAAAAAACTATAAAATTGAAGAGGGACTTTATGAGTATCATCTCCTTAACCACTCAACATAACGTTGCGGTGTTAACCTTAACAAACGGCGAAAACCGCCAAAATCCACATTTTGCACATCAACTAAAACAAGCGTTAGCAGAGGTTGTTGAAAACCAAAACCACAAAGCGCTAGTCATCACCTCAAATGATGATAAGTGTTGGAGTTTAGGCATTGATACTGATTGGTTGTTACCTGCTATGCAAGCAAAAAAGGCCGATGAAATACGTGGTTTTATGTACGACATGGACGATGTATTTAAAACCTTACTGCTTTTTCCTATGCCAGTGATCGCTGCCATTAATGGTCATGCTTTTGGTAACGGTGCAATTTTAGCGTGCGCGTGTGACTTTAGATTTATGCGCAGCGATCGCGGCTTTTTTTGCTTCCCTGAAGTGGATTTATCAATCCCATTTTTACCTGGCATGATCGCCTTTGTGAAAAAAGCGATCCCTTACTATCGCTTTAACGAAATGAAACTGACAGGGCGTCGCGTTTCTGGATCAGAGCTTGCAATTGATCACGTTATAGAAAAAGCCTCAACAGACCAAGATAGCCTATTAGCGGACGCAATGGCGTTTGCCGCTGCATTTGATAAAAAGCGCGCCATTTTTGCTGAGCACAAAAAACGTTTACACAAAGAAATAATTCGTGTGATAGATGAAGAAAATAAACCATTTATAGATAATCTAGCCTTGATGGTTTGAGCTATAAGCTGCTCTCAATAACAATCTAAATAAAGATGCTTATTTAATTTTAAGGATAAAGGCGTAAATGAAAGCGAAACAAATAGAACAATTAGCATTAACAGCTGCTGAAACTAAGGAAGTTATTACGCCCTATGCATTTAAAATAGATCAAGCGCTATTGGGACTACCACTTGCTTCACCGACTCGCCGCGCGCTCGCGATGGTAATCGATGTAGCGCTAATTTTTCTCGCGGCTAAGATCAGTGCTGCTGTAATCGCATTTGTAGCTGCAATGGCTTTTTATAAAGGCACAGCGCAAAAATACTTACCAACAATGTCGACTGTTTGGCGAAGAGTATTAAAAATAACTGCTGCCAGTATATTATTTA
The DNA here is from genome assembly GCF_014163985.1 of Pseudoalteromonas sp. SR41-4. Taxonomy (NCBI): domain Bacteria; kingdom Pseudomonadati; phylum Pseudomonadota; class Gammaproteobacteria; order Alteromonadales; family Pseudoalteromonadaceae; genus Pseudoalteromonas; species Pseudoalteromonas sp. SR41-4. The sequence goes on from NZ_JACJEI010000008.1 coordinate 47,906, forward strand.
TAAGTTCACTCTCAGTGCTTGCAATCGCAATCGATTTTTTTGAGGATGATACTGCGATTCAAGGGATAAGAATTAAACGCGAAACACCATTAAATGCAGAGGAAAAACAACAGATAAATACTTATTTAACGCAAACAGCACCAAGTCAAAATTGCAATCAGACTTGTCAAAGCAATGCACTTGCCAATTTAGTTGCTCAAGTGCCACAACTGGCTGAAATAGATGAGTTTGATAATGCTCAGGTTGCCCGGTTGTTATTGAAAGTAATGGTTGAAGCTGATGAGCAGACGGCTGAACCTGAAGACGCACCGGTTAAAGCTGCACCTGTGAATAGTATTTTACAGTGGGGCAAAGGAATCATTCAAGATTTAGGTCTTGGCTTTGGTTGGGCCGCGGTGTACTTCACATTATTTTCGCTTTTGTGGCGTGGCCAAACACCGGGTAAAAAACTATGCAATATCCGAGTTGTCGCACTTAGTGGCGAAGATTTAAGTTTATGGGATGCGTTTGGCCGATACGGCGGCTACGGCGCAGGGTTTGCAACTGGTTTACTAGGTTTTTTACAAGTTTATTGGGATCCGAACCGCCAAGCCATTCAAGATAAAATATCAGCAACTGTGGTTATTAAAGGCAGTATAAATCAGCTAATAACTGAAGAGACAGTTAAAGCGATTGTTAAATAGATAGTTAGACTCTAAGCAAGTTTTATAGAAAGGATTAATATACAGAAAATGCCCTATTTATGATAAATAGGGCATTTAGGGAGGTTCACAGTCCTAAAAACTCTAAATAAGGCATAATAACATCGATATTTGATTTTATGAGTGCGCTAATACCGGCAAAAAACAGCGCGAATAGTGTACACGCTGAAACATAGCTAATATGTTTATAAATCAGACGATAAAACTTGTCCAAGAAGTTCCACATCAAAAATAATGCGGCTATCCAAAACATGGTATCAAGTTTATATAACAGCGCAATTGTGACTACCGCTATTTCACTAATTAAACCGATAAGCTCAGCGCTAAAACTTAGCCAAGGTTTTTCTTTCAATAAGAAAAAGCTAAGTTGGGAGATCCCTGAAAAATAAGCAAGTGGCAGTAAGGTGAGCATACCAAGTTCAAAAGATTGCAGAGGCTGTCTTAATTCGAGTAAAGGTGCGAACCAATCGGTATAAAATACTAACCAAGCTAATAGAGTTAACGTAAAACTAAGCGCCGTTAAATAAACAGATTGTGCAACGCGTTCATCTTGGCTGCCGACGGTTACTCTGCCTGGAGCAACTAATATCATAAAACCAAAAGTTGATAACAAAGCTAATACACTGCAAAACCCAAATATGCTGTTATCAAATATTAAGGTTAGCGCAGCAAATGTAATTGCTAAGGGCCATCCTACCCATTTAGCTTCTTCTTTATCGTCACTAATACGACTTAGCACTGAATAGCTAATAACGCTGCCTAAAGAGAATCCTGCAACCAGTAACCAATATTCGTAATGTAAAAAAATGAGTGAAAAAATAGACGCGCCGTAAATCAAAAGTTCGTTGAGTAATGGTGGGAAATGTGACATCACTTTGCCAATTAAGGCCAATAATAACAAAGCTGAAATAGCATATAGCGCGGTGGTGAAACTATCAATACGCTGCTCGGTGTCAGATATTAGTGAAAGTTGTTTGCTAATTTGATGGGCATTACCAATCGGTATGTCGGAGGTGTATGTTCCACTATCTAAGTCAAAATGAAAGTTCGTTTGCGCTTGTTGATGTAAAAAAGTAGATTTTTCAGTATACACATTCTCTGAAACAGCATTTTCAGCTTTTAACTCTAGTAATAACTGATATTGAGCTTGTAACTCATTCTTTGAACTGACTTCATATTGAGCGGCTAAACCCAAGGAGGGGATAATAAGCATCAATACGAACAGAATAAAATGCCTGATTCTGACCATGTGCTGTGTAATTGATTGTTTGCATTGGGTGTTAATTAACAACATACAACTTCCTTGTTATTATGTTTACGACAATTGATGTAGATGAAATATATCAATTGTGTGATTACTTTTTAGTGAATATATTTAACGGTGATTATCTTTATATTTAAATTTTACGATTAATGCTGCGATTGTAATGCTAAAAATAAATAACCACACAGGCAAGTTACCGTATTGACTATAGATGCTGTCGCCTTGGATTAGCTTGATATTAACTTTAAGTGTGTCGGCTTTAAATTGTGGCATGCGGACTTGAATTTGACTGATTGGGTCGTATACGCCGCTAATGCCATTGTTGGTCACACGAATAAGCGGGCGTTGTAATTCAAGGGCACGCATACGGGCTATTTGCATGTGCTGGTGGGGACCGTGGGAGGCACCAAACCAGGCATCATTACTTACAGTAAATAAAATATCCGAATCATTGTGGTAATTACCACGCACTAAATCAGCAAAAGCGATTTCGTAGCAAATGGCCGGTAATATATTTAAGCCATTAGCACGTAAGTTATTTTGAACTTGGTCGCCGCGAGTGAACGATGACATGGGTAGGTCAAATAATGGCGCGATTGGGCGCAATATATCTTCGAATGGCACAAACTCACCAATGGGTAGTAATTGATGTTTTTGATAACGATTTTTACCTAAGTATTGATAATGACCGTGCTCGTCGCTGTGCTCTTTATTGCCAAGTACAATAAGGGTGTTAAAAATAGTTTTGGTGTCGAGTTGGTAATCAACAATACCGGTGATAAGTGCGGTGTTGTTAAATGACGCTGCGCTATCGAGGCCGGCCAAAAAGCTGTCGGCAAGGGCTTCAATTTCAGGAATAGCTGCCTCGGGCCAGACGATCAAGTCTGCATCCCAGTGGGGGCGAGTCATGTCTTGATATTTACTCATAGTGGTCCAAAACTCACTAGGCTCAAAACGCAGGCTTTGTTTGATATTACCTTGCACTAATAAAGCACTAATGGTTGTTTCGCTGTATTGATTGCTGCGGCTAACAACACCCATACCGCTGATAACAGCGATGATAGCTGCGGTTGCTATCGTTAGTTTAAAGTCTTTTGCAATAATAAGCCTATAGAGTGCAAATGCGATGGCTATGCACACTAACGTTAAGCCAAATTCACCGATCAGCGGCGCTAAAAAGTTAAGTGGGCTATCGGTTTGAGTATAACCAAAGCTTAGCCAAGGGAAGCCGGTGAGTACCACACCGCGTAAGTATTCGGTGACAGCAAAGCCTGAGAGTAATAATAAACCGTAGCTACTAGGGCCGCTGGCAAAGCGTGTGGCAAACATAAAGGCTAAAGCCGGGTAGATAGCTAAATAAGCACATAACAGCACCATCAGTAACACTGAGGCTACCAGTGGCATACCGCCGAAGGTGGCAATGGAGACATGCACCCAACTGATACCTGCGCCAAACCAACCGAGGCCAAATATAAAACCATATTTGGCGGCGCGTTTACTGGCTAGTTTGCCATATTGCTGCCCAGAATTATGTGTGTGGGTACTGTATATCGCTAATGCTAAACAGGCGAACGTGAGGGGCCAAATCTCAAAAGGGGCATAACACAAGGTTAAAAAGAGGCCCGCAACCAGTGCGAGCCATGCTTTTTTATCTTTTGCTAAATGCAGGCAGTTAGTCAGAAGTGTCTTCACTGTCGTTATCATTAGCCTTTGGCACTGTAACCTGTAATTGCAATAATCGACGATTATCGGCATTGGTTACTTTAAATTGTAAGCCATCTATATCAATTATTTCACCACGGCCAGGCATATGCCCAAAGGCGTGTAAAACAGTACCACCGATGGTATCAGCGTCTTGCGTGCTGTAGCCAGTTTTAAAATATTCGTTAAAATCATCAACAGGAGTAAGTGCTTGAACAACAAACACATGCTTTGCAAGTTGACGAATATCTAGTTGCTCTTCTTCGTCGTGTTCATCTTCAATTTCACCGACGATGAGCTCAAGAATATCTTCAATGGTTACTAAACCAGATACACCGCCGTATTCATCAATGACTAACGCCATATGGTAACGCTGTTGGCGAAACTCATTAAGTAGCGTATCAACACGCTTACTTTCAGGCACAACAACGGCTGGGCGTAAATAATCACGTAATGATGGCAGTAGATCATCTTTATTGAGGATCAGTGGTAATAGATCTTTTGCTAGTAAAATGCCTTCAATGTGGTCTTTATCTTCACACACCACTGGAAAACGTGAATGCGTTGAATCGACCATCATTGGAATGAGTTCTTCTAGTGGCGCTTCCACTTCGAGCGTGATCATTTGTGAGCGCGGGATCATAATATCTCGCACTTTTAACTCTGACACACCGAGCACACCTTCGATCATCTCTTTGGTTTCAGGATCAATGACATCCCGAACTTGCGCATCGGCAATTACTTCAGCCAGCTCTTCTCTATTCTGGGGTTCCCCTTGCAACATTTGGGTAATTCTACCCAACCAGGTCTTGCCAGAAGAACCCTGGCTAGTCTGCGAGTTATCGTCGCTCATTGCGTCTACTTGCTCCGTAAATTTAAATATCGTCCCGATATGGGTCTGCTATGCCTAATTCGGCAAGCAATTGCTTTTCAATGCTTTCCATTTCTGTCGCATCTTCATCCTTTATATGGTCAAATCCAAGTAAATGCAAGCATCCGTGGATCACCATATGGGCAAAATGGTCATGAAATGACTTTTCTTGCTCTATTGATTCAGCTAACACTATGGCTGGGCAAATAACTAAATCACCCACCAAAGGTAGCTCTATACCTGCTGGCGCTTCAAATTCAAACGACAACACATTGGTTGGTTTATCTTTACCACGGTAGTCATTATTGAGTTGTTGGCTTTGCTCTTCATCTGCAATAACAATACTCAGCTCTGATTCATCACGGTATTGACTAAGCACTTTATTAGCCCACAGCGCAAACTGCTCAAGACTAGGCAAGTTATCAAACTCGCAGGCTATTTGTAAATCAAGTTCAGTGTTCACGGCATCACTCTTTAGTCGAAGGTTGCGCTTGCTCTTGGTTTGCGAGCAAGTCTTTAGCACGTTGTTTTTCGGCGCGTTTGAGTCGTTCTGCTTCATCGTTACGTTCGTAGGCTTCAACAATGCGTGCCACGACAGGGTGGCGTACCACGTCCTGTGATTGGAAGAAGTTAAAGCTTATTTCGTCTACATCGCTAAGTACTTCAATGGCGTGACGAAGCCCTGAGCGCGCACCACGGGGTAAATCTACTTGGGTAATGTCGCCAGTGATCACTGCTTTTGAATTAAAACCAATTCGGGTTAAGAACATTTTCATTTGTTCAACCGTGGTATTTTGGCTTTCATCTAAAATAATAAAGGCATCGTTAAGTGTGCGACCACGCATAAAGGCAAGTGGAGCGACTTCAATGACATTTTGTTCCATCAGCTTTTCGACTTTTTCAAAGCCGAGCATTTCAAATAAGGCATCGTACAATGGGCGCAGGTATGGGTCGATTTTCTGACTTAAATCACCTGGTAAAAACCCCAGTTTTTCACCGGCTTCAACAGCAGGGCGGGTCAATAAAATACGCCGTATTTCTTGACGCTCTAAAGCATCAACTGCTGCGGCGACAGCTAGGTAGGTTTTACCTGTGCCAGCAGGCCCTATACCAAAGGTGATATCGTGACGAAATATATTCGATACATAATGACCTTGATTGTCGTTACGTGGTTTTATTACGCCACGACGAGTTTTGATCATCACCTCTTTGCCATATTCGTTTAGCTCATCTTGCTCTAATGCATTTGACTCACTAATGGCTAAATGTACGGTATTTGCTTCAATTTCAGTAATAACACCGCGTACTGGCTGAGTTTCGACATATAAGTCTTTGAGGATTTCCATCGCTGCAAACGCGCTGGTGGTTTTACCGGTGATTTTAAAATAGTTATCGCGATGAGTAATTTCAACACCTAAGCGGCGTTCAATGTGTTTGATGTTTTCGTCAAACGGGCCACATAAAGATGAAAGACGTTTGTTGTCGGAGGGTTCTAAATAAATCTCTAATTTTTTTAATTGATTACTCAAAATTGCTTCCTGTTTTGATGTGCCAGCGAGGCTGGCACAGTAAGTTTCGCCTAAGGAACGAAAGTTGCAACACCTAATTCATCAGGTGTGGCTTGCGGCTCTGGTTGTGCTGCTTTACTTAAAATATCAGCAGGAGCAACCGCACGGCGTAAGTTCATTTGGGATTCTGTACGAATTAAGTCACCGCGTAAAGAGTTTGGCAGTGCCTCAGTTATACGTACATCAACAAACTGACCGATCACTGTGTGTGGGCCAATAAAGTTTACTACGCGGTTGTTTTCAGTACGGCCACGTAGCTCCATCGGATTTTTCTTGGATGGACCTTCAACTAGGATGCGTTGTTCAGTATCAAACATTTGACGACTGATCTGTTGCGCCATTTGAGTAATACGGTTTTGTAGTAGGTATAAACGCTCTTTCTTTTCTTGCTCGCTGACATCATCAGGCAAATCAGCCGCTGGCGTACCCGGGCGTGCGCTGTAGATAAAGCTAAAGCTCATATCAAAACCAATATCATTGATAAGGTTCATCGTCGCTTCAAAGTCAGCGGCGCTTTCACCTGGGAAACCAATAATAAAATCTGACGACATACTTAAATTAGGGCGAATTTTACGTAATTTACGAATCGTTGATTTGTACTCAATAGCAGTGTGACCACGTTTCATTAAATTAAGAATACGATCCGAACCGCTTTGTACAGGTAAATGTAAGTGATCGACTAATTCAGGTACGTCGGCATAAGCGTCAATGATGTCTGGTGTAAACTCTACCGGGTGCGACGTGGTGTAGCGAATACGGTCAATCCCGTCGATAGCTGCAACATAACGAATTAAATCTGAGAAGTAACAAATTTCACCATCGTGAGTTTCGCCGCGATAAGCATTTACGTTTTGACCTAGTAGGTTTACTTCACGAACATTTTGCTCTGCAAGTTGAGCAATTTCTAATAATACATCATCAAGCGGGCGGCTGACTTCTTCACCGCGCGTGTAAGGTACTACGCAGAAGGTACAGTATTTAGAGCACCCTTCCATAATAGATACAAATGCAGAAGGACCGTCTGCTTTTGGCTCTGGTAAACGGTCAAACTTTTCAATCTCTGGGAATGAAATATCAACCACAGAGCTGCCTTTGTTACCTTGCACTTGTTTGATCATTTCAGGTAAACGGTGCAATGTTTGAGGGCCAAAAATAACGTCAACAAATGGTGCGCGTTGGCGAATTGAATCGCCCTCTTGTGACGCAACACAGCCACCAACACCGATGATCAGATCGGGTTTGTCATCTTTGAGTAATTTCCAACGGCCTAGTTGATGGAATACTTTTTCCTGCGCTTTTTCGCGAATTGAACAGGTATTGAGTAGGATAACATCTGCATCCCCAGCTTCATCAGTTAACTGGTAGCCGTTGGTTGCATCGAGAAGATCAGCCATTTTCTGAGAGTCGTATTCATTCATCTGACAACCCCAGGTTTTAATATGCAGCTTTTTACTCATTGAAATATAGCCTCGTTTTCAATTCGGTAGTGGCACGGTTGTGCGCTAAACAGGATAAGCGGCACTTTCGCTTACTTAAAGGACGCGTATTTTAGCTGGATACCCGTCTAGATCCAAGTATAGTTTTTATGTTTGTGAATTGAAGTCAAACAAAGTGCGTTTTATGGTTGATTAAGATGAAACTCACTCGCACTTGTAAACAGAAGTACGATACAATCAAGCGCACTGAAAATAACCAAATTAGTGACTAAAAATGATGAAAAACAAGGTTATTGTTGTTGGCGGCGGCATGGTTGGTGCAGCCACAGCAGTTAAACTCGCTAAACAAGGATGCCAAGTAACAGTGATTGAGCAGCAGATAATTGATGCTGATGCTGTATTGGCAAGTGAAAAAGTTGATATTCGTGTATCTGCTATCAATCGTTTTTCAGAAAACTTATTAGATGACTTAGGCGCTATGCCTATTTTACGAGTGCATCGACATGCCCCATATCAACAGCTCGAAGCGTTTGAACGAACGGGCGATAACCTTTTGTTTGATTGTCACGATATTAATACCACTCATTTAGGCCACTTAATTGAAAATAATTTAATTCAAGCGAGTATCTGGCAACAGTTTGCACAGCACAATATCGAAGTGATTGAAACACCTCAATCATTGTCCGCAATTGAGCAAAGCGAACAGCAAGTGACATTGCATTATGGTGAGCAGCAATATACAGCTGATTTAGTTGTTGCTGCAGATGGTGGGCAATCGTTATTACGTCAACAGGCAGGTATTGGTGTTACGGGTTGGCAATATGGTCAGCATTGTATGGGAGTATTAATAAAACTAGACGCTGCGCAACAAGTTAAAACATGGCAGCAGTTTAAGCCCACAGGTCCGGTAGCTTTTTTACCTATGCAGGCGCCATACGCCAATTTAATTTGTTACCACGATGCAAAGCAGTTAAAGCAATGGCAGCAACTCTCAGCAAGCGAATTAAAACAGCAACTGCTTGCACATTTCCCGCCCTTAGCTGGGGATTTTGATATCATAGAGCATGCTGTTTTTCCGTTAGCCCGCCAACATGCCAACAGCTATTCAGATGGCCGTATCGTGCTGGTTGGTGATGCAGCGCATACGATTAATCCGCTCGCTGGGCAAGGGGTTAACTTAGGTTTTCAAGATGTCGTAGCGCTTGCTGATATATTAAAAAATGCAGACGATATAGGTGCTGCACAATATCTTAAACAATATGAGCAAACTAGACGCAAAGCAAATTTGTTAATGATGAGTATGATGGACGCTTGTTATTTTGGTTTTTCTAATCAACTAACTCCATTGCAGTGGGCACGCAGTCAGTTTTTGAAAATGGCAAATAAAACCGGACCGGTAAAGCATTGGGTATTAAAATATGCGATTAGCGGTGAAATCAGTTAAGAATTCTCATTTTATTAAAAATATTATTATCATAGCGAATTATACCAATCGTGTTAAGTTACTGACCATTTATAGCGACAGATAAATGGAGTGATAACAAGGCGTAAATTTTGACATGTAGTTGTTCTACTTGAAAAAATTAGAACGCAGTTAGCGCTTTATTTAGCTCGCTAGAATGGTTAAATATTTAAGTCGATTGGTATCAAATAGCTAACTAATTTAATGTAATTGGTATTAATAGAATGGCTAGGGTGGGCGAAAGCTCACTCATATAATTTTTTGATAAAAGACAAAAGATAGAGAAGGGAATTGATAAAATTGGCTGGGATACCAGGATTTGAACCTGGGAATGCCAGGATCAAAACCTGGTGCCTTACCGCTTGGCGATATCCCAACTTTAAATTTTATTAGTTTTAGTTCTAGGTAAGAACATGGTGCGGAAGGAGAGACTTGAACTCTCACATCCTAAGATACTGGAACCTAAATCCAGCGCGTCTACCAATTCCGCCACTCCCGCATAGTCTGTATAATTATATACGTTTTTGCTGTTTATACTCGT